>NZ_WWCX01000098.1:0-23542 GCF_009857655.1 Duganella vulcania | reverse complement strand
GCGCCTTGCCCGGCCGTGGCGTCGCGGCCACCGTCGACGGCGCGCGCCTGATCCTGGGCAGCACGCGGCTGATGCAGGAGGAGGGCGTCGCGCTGGACGCGTTGAGCGCCCGCGCCACCGCGCTGGAACAACAGGGCCTGACGATCTCCTGGCTGGCCGCCTCGAACGCGCCGCAGCCCGCCCAGCTCCTTGGCCTGCTGGCCTTCGGCGACCGCGTCAAACCGCAAGCCCGCGCCGCGCTGCAAGCCCTGCGCGCCCTGCACATCCAGACCATCCTGCTCACCGGCGACAACCAGGGCAGCGCCGACGCCGTCGGCAAGGAACTGGGCATCGACCGCATCGTCGCCAACATGCTCCCCGCCGACAAGGCCAGCACCGTGGCCGGCCTGAAGACCGGCGGCGCCTGCATCGCCATGGTCGGCGACGGCATCAACGACGCGCCCGCGCTGGCCGCCGCCGATGTCGGCATCGCCATGTCCAGCGGCACCGACGTCGCCATGCACGCCGCCGGCATCACGCTGATGCGCGGCGATCCGGCGCTGGTGGCCGCCGCCATCTCGATCTCGCGCCGCAGCTACAGCAAGATACGACAGAACCTGTTCTGGGCCTTCATCTACAACCTGGTCGGCATACCGCTGGCCGCCTTCGGCCTGCTCAACCCCATGGTCGCCGGCGCCGCGATGGCGCTCAGTTCCGTCAGCGTGATCAGCAACGCCTTGCTGCTGCGCCGCTGGAAGCCCGACCACCTGAAAGGACAAGCATGAACATCGGACAAGCCGCAGCGGCCAGCGGCGTATCGGCCAAGATGATCCGCTACTACGAAAGCATCGCCCTGATCCCGCCGGGGCGGCGCAGCGACGCCGGCTACCGCATCTACGGCGAGAACGACCTGCACGCGCTGCGCTTCGTCAAGCGCGGACGCTCGCTGGGCTTCTCGCTCGACCAGATCCGCGACCTGCTGTCGCTGTGGCAGAACAAGGAGCGCGCCAGCGCCGACGTCAAGAACATCGCCATGGGCCACGTGGCGGAACTGAACCAGCGCATCGCCGAACTGACCGAAATGCGCGACACCTTGCAGACGCTGGCCAGCTGCTGCCACGGCGATCATCGTCCCGATTGCCCCATTCTCCAATCGCTGGCCGATTGACGTATAATCGGCCCGTTTTGGTGCTCGCGCGCCTGTCCAGGCGCGCAGTTAAACGGGAAACATGGAGCTGGCCACGCCAGCCAACATGTGCTGCCCCCGCAACGGTAAACAAGCGTCGTCGTTGACGACAAATCCGCCTCTTCAGACCACTGTGCAGCCGCATGGGAAGGTCAGGCGGTGTCGCTTGCCAGCCCGGATACCGGCCAGACAGGTGGAAGTGCCCAGGCATTTCTGTTCAATCCGCTCACGGGGAGGTGAGGGGATTGCATCTGTTTCGATCTACATCTATGCATCTATTTTGCTCGCCACGGCTTTGCCGTCTGGCGGCCGTGCCTTGCGCACGCGCCGTTCGCTCACCCCTGCGCTTCGACTGTTCGTTGAAGGAGCATCCATGATTCTGCTTTCGATAGCCGCGCTGGCGGCGACGGTTCCTGTGGCGACCGATGGCGAGCCTGTGATGGCTGCGGTCGAGGTGCGCGGCCACTATGACAACGGCGTCGGCACGTCCAGCGCCGCCAGCCAGGGCTCGGTGACGGCGGCGCTGATCGCCAACCGTCCGGCGCTGCGGCCCGGCGAGCTGCTGGAGTTCGTGCCCGGCGTGATCGTCACGCAGCACAGCGGCGACGGCAAGGCCAACCAGTACTTCCTGCGCGGCTTCAACCTCGATCACGGCACCGATTTCGCCACCTTCGTCGACGGCATGCCGGTCAATATGCGCGCCCACGCGCACGGCCAGGGCTACACCGATCTGAATTTCCTGATGCCGGAACTGGTTGAGCGCATCAACTACAAAAAAGGCCCGTACTACGCGGACGAAGGCGACTTCGCCTCGGCCGGCGCGGCGCACATGGGATTGGCGAACAAGCTGAAGGAAAACACCGCCAGCATCACGGTCGGCGAGCATCAGTACTACCGCGCCAACCTGACCGGATCGACGCCGCTGGGCGAGGGCAACCTGGTCTACGGCGCGGAGCTGGGCCACAACAACGGCCCGTGGATCACTCCCGAAGCCTTCCACAAAAGCCTGGGCGTGCTGCGTTACAGCCAGGGCGGCAGCGACAACCAGTTCAGCGTCACCGGCATGGCCTACAAGGGCGGCTGGTACGCCAGCAACCAGATCCCGCTGCGCGCGGTGCAAAGCGGCGAGATCGGTTCGTACGGCGCGATCGACACCAGCGACGGCGGCATCACCTCGCGTTACAGCCTGTCCGCCACGCTGCGCCGCCGCGGCAGCGACACGCTGTTGCAGGCCAACGCCTACCTGGTGCAATCGAGCCTGGACCTGTACAACGACTTCACCTACTTCCTCGACGATCCGGTCCACGGCGACCAGTCGCGCCAGACCGAGAAGCGCCGCATGACGGGCTTCGATGTGGCGCAGACCTGGTTCGGCAAGTGGGGCGGGCTGGAAGTGAACAACAAGGTCGGCCTGCAGGGACGTTACGACTATCTGTCGCCGCTGGCGCTGTACAGCACCGTCAAGCGCCGGATCACCGGCGTCATCACGGAGTCGAAGGTCAAGGAAGCCAATGCGGCGGTCTATTTCGAGAACACGGTGCAGTGGCGCGAGTGGCTGCGCACCACGGCCGGCTTGCGCCATGACCGCTACCGCTTCGATGTGAGCAGCAATATCGCCGAGAACACGGGCAAGGTCAGCGACGGCGTGACCTCGCCGAAGCTGGCGCTGGTGCTCGGGCCTTGGGCCAGGACGGAGTTCTTCATCAACTACGGCGAGGGCTTCCACAGCAACGACGCGCGCGGCACCACCGTGCACCTGACGCCGAAGGAGCGCGAGCCTATCGATCCGGTCACGCCGCTGGTCAAGACGCGCGGCGCGGAACTGGGCGTGCGCACTGAGTTCGTGCCGGGCCTGCAAAGTTCGATGGCCTTGTGGAAGCTGCGCTCGGCCTCCGAGCTGGTGTTCTCCGGCGACGCGGGCGACACGGCGGCAAGCCGGGGCAGCTACCGTTCCGGCATCGAGTGGAACAACCACTACATCGCCGCACCATGGCTGCTGTTCGACCTTGACCTGGCTTATTCGCGGGCGCACTACACCGAGCATGACGCGGCGGGCGATTTCATTCCGGGCGCGGTCGGCAAGGTGGCCTCGTTCGGCGCCACCGTCACCGATCTCGGTCCGTGGTCCGGCGCGTTCCAGATGCGCTATTTCGGACCGCGTCCACTGATCGAGGATAACAGCCAGCGTTCGGCGACGACGGCCATCGCGTATGCGCGGGTGGGCTACAGGATAGACCGGCGCTGGGCCGTGTCGCTGGACGCCTTCAACCTGTTCGACCGCAAGGCCAGCGATGTGGACTACTACTACGCCTCGCGCCTGCCGGGCGAGCCGGCCGAAGGCGTCAACGACATCCACTACCATCCGGTGGAGCCGCGCACCTTCCGCCTGACGTTGAAGGCTACATTCTGACGAACATCCACACGGTCAGCGCGGCGCCGACCAGCACCACGAAGCCGCGCATGACTTTTTCCGGCAGGCGGTGGATCAGCCATCCGCCGCACAAGCCGCCGGCGATGCCGCCCACGCACAGCGCCAGCGCGGCCGGCCAGCTGATCAAGCTGGAGGTGGCGAAGATCAGCGTGGCGGCGGCGTTCATCGCCATCGCCAGCACGTTCTTGGTGGCGGCTGCGGCGCGCACCTGCTGGCCGGCGATGGTCAGCGCGGCCAGCATCAGGAAGCCGATGCCGCCGCCGAAGTAGCCGCCGTAGATGGCGATGCAGCTTTGCACCAGCATCAGCGTCCAAGGCGGCATGCTGCCCGCCGCGTGCAATGGCTTCTTGCGGAAGCTGCCCCACGCGAATACGCTGGTGGCGAACAGCACCAGCCAAGGCACCAGCCGCGCGAAGAAGGACGGCGGCGTATTCAAGAGCAGGATGGCGCCGAAGATGCCGCCGATGGCGCTGATGATCAGCATCTGCTTGAACGTCAGCGGCCCGACATCGCCCGCCAGTTTGCGGCCGGCGTAGGCGGAGGTGATCTGGCTAGGGAACAGCGCGATGGTGGATGTCATGTTGGCGGCCAGCGGATTCAGGCCGGCCAGCAGCAGCGCGGGGAAGGTGATGAACGAGCCTCCGCCGGCCAGGGCGTTCTGCACGCCGGCCAGGAAACCGGCGGTGGCGACCATCAGGACAATCGGGAGTTCAAGTGGCGGGACTGGTGGCATGGGATCTGGGAAATGGTCGGGTCAACAATCGATTATAACCGTGTACTGAATATCGTTCCGGGCGCTGCCCCGGCGTTGCCAGTGCTACCATCGTGTCATGACGACACCCTATCAACTTTATTATTGGGACGGCCTGCAGGGCCGCGGCGAATTCGTGCGCCTGGCGCTGGAGGAGGCGGCGGTGCCATATGTGGATGTGGCGCGGCAGAAGAAGGGCATGCCGGCGCTGCTGGCCAGCCTCGATGGCGGCCAGGTCGACCATCCTTCGTTCGCGCCGCCGGTGCTGCGCGCGGGCGAACTGCTGATCGGGCAGACCGCCAACATCCTGATGTTCATCGGCGCCCGCCATGGCCTGGCGCCGCGCGCGGAGGCGGGGCGGTTGTGGACCAGCCAGCTGCAGTTGACCATCGCCGATATCGTCGGCGAGGTGCATGAGACCCATCACCCCATCTCGGTCGGCAAGTACTACGAGGACCAGAAGAAGGAGGCCAAGGCGCGCGCCAGGTGCTTCCGCGAGGAGCGCATACCGAAGTTCCTCGATTACTTCGAGGGCGTGGTGACGCGTAATCCGGGGCGGGGAGGTTATGCGGTCGGCTCGCGGCTGACGTATGTGGACCTGTCGCTGTTCCAGCTGATCGAGGGTTTGCGCTATGCGTTTCCGAAGACGATGGCGCGGCTGGAGCCATCCTGTCCGGCGCTGATCGCCTTGCGCGACAAGGTGGCGCTGCGGCCCAACATCGCCGCATACGTCGCGTCGAAGCGGCGGATACCGTTCAATGAGGACGGTATCTTCCGCCGCTACCCGGAGCTGGACAAATAATCAGGCCGCGCCGGTGACGGGGTAGCCCGCGTCGGCGATGGCCGATTTCAGCGGCGCCAATGGGGTGGAGCTGTCTATCTTGACGGTCTTGGCGGCCAGGTCGATCTCCACCTTCGCCGCCGCATCGACAGCCTGCACCGCCTTGGTCACGGCGCCCACGCAATGGCCACAGCTCATGTTTTCCACTTGTAGTTGATACATCGTCGCACTCCTTGAACGGTTTCGATGATCATACTGTAGGCCTTCCCGTCGTGGGAAGGTCAAGCGTTATCGCGTACCGCGGGCGAGCGGCAGCGTATTTAGCCGGTCCTCGATTTCAAGACGCACGGCATCCGGCATCTCCATTTCGTGCAGCGCCTTGGGCCAGAGATCCTTCGCGCGGGCGACCGTTTGCGTGACGGCCGTTTTGACGATGCGTTCCGAGATGCCCGCCTGCCTGGCCACGGCGGCATAGGTGTCCAGCGTTTCCTGCCGCTGCAACTGGTCGATGGCGACGTTGGTGGCGAAACCCCGGAAGCCGCTCAGCGCCGCGACGCAGACGATGTCATAGGCCGGCGCCAGCTCGGGGCGGACGCCGTCGCGATACAGCACGCTGAAGTTCTTCAGGTGCGCATCAGAGTTGCCGATCAGCGTGTTGACGGCCTGCCGGATGAAGAACTGGCGGACATCCTCGATGCCGCGCGTGCCAAGGCGGTCCAGCACCTGGACCAGCTTGACGAACTCCCTGGCGCCGGAATACTTCTGGGCCGGCATGAGGGTGAGCAGCTGGCAGGCGTCTTCCATGTGCACGGCGCCGGCGGGACCGCGGTCGAAGCGCTCCACCGCCAGGAAGCGCGTGCCGGCGCCCAGCGCGGCCACCAGGTCCGGGTGGTCGTCCATTGTGCTCATGGGCGCTGGCCGGCATGCCGCGACGCCGACGCCGGCCAAGCCGGCCAGCTGCATGCAGGCGTGTTCGTTCATCACCTGCGAGTCGTCGCCGGCCAGCGGCAGCTTGGCGATGAGGTCGGACGGCGTGCCCTTGACCGGCATGCGGTACCGCTTGCGGTCCCTGGCGTGGGACAGCGCCACCTTGTCCTGCAGGCCGGACAGCGAGGCGGCGCCCTCGGCGGCTTGCTCGGGCACGCTGATCTCCAGATTGTCGGCGCCGCCGGTGACGCCGTAGGCGCGGGCCGCCGCGGTCAGGTTGTCGAGGTTGGCGGGCAGCACCGTCACGGCGCCCGGCAGGTCCTCGCCGGCGGCGGCCAGGATGCCGAAGTCGTCCATGTCGCGCTCGCTCTTGCGCGTGGCGGCAAGGCGGCGGCGCAGCGCGCCTTCCGGCAGCAGGCCCGCGAAGAAGGGCGGCAGCTCGCCGCGCTCCCGGTACAGCGCCGGGTCGAAATGGTTCTTCAGCGTCTCCTGCGTCACCTGCTCGGCGCCGGGCAGCGTCATCGACAGCGAGAGCGTGGCGCGCCGCGTGTCGGCCTGGTACTGCTCCGTCGCGAGGAAACGCGTCGCGCGGCCCGCCTCGCACAGCCAGCCGACGTGCCGGCCGCGCAGCCACACTTCCAGATAGCGGGGGACCAGCGCGTGGTTCAATTCAGTCCGCCCAACAGCCGGTCGACCGTCGATGGAACGTCGTCCGGCCCGATGGCTTTGCCGGACAACAGGCGCGCGACCTCCGGCAGCAGATGTTTGGGGATCAGGACCAGGCTGGCATCCATCGCCCCGGCCAGCGCCTCGTAGGTGCTGAGGCGGGAATCCAGTTTCCCGCTCAGTACGTTGCTGACCTGGGGGACGTTCATCGCCGTCAGATCCGCAAGATTCTGTAGCGTTTTACCCAATTGGCGACGGCGCTGCTGTAGTTGCTCGAACACGGACATTTTATTCTTTCATGTAAATTATGAGTCTAATTTTACGTGAAAACATAAATGTTCGCGCATTGGCGTGTACTCAGTCCTCCGGCGGATCGTTCAGCTTGGCCAGGTCCAGGCTGACGAGCGCCCAGATGCCGCCGGCGTAGTCCGGCTCGCGCGACAGGTATTCCACTTCGGAGGGTTTGATTTCGAAAGCCTTGCCTTGCTCGACCAGCTGGCCGACATGGCCGTAGATGGCCTTGGTGGCGTTGCTCATGGCCTTGTCCACCGTTTCGCCGGTGGTGACGCAGCCGGGAATGTCCGGCACGGTCACACCATACTTGGTGTTGCCTCTTTTTCGGATCAGGATAGGGATGTCCATGGTCTTGTCTCGGCGGTGGTCCGAAAGTCTGGCGAAATCAATGACTTGCAGTGTCTAGTGTCATACAGGTTGCTGCCGGTTTCAAGCACTTTCGTGGTTGACACTGTCTTTATTGTGCACCGCATTAAAGATTGACATCGGAATTTTCTTACGATACCATTTAAATAATTCTTAAGTGCATCTTAAATTTGTTTAAAGAAACATTTTCACCCCGGCTCCCAACCCCTGCGCCAGGCCAGCATTTTTCCATTAAAACCTCCGCACAGGGACTAGCATGAAATCCATCAAATTCGCCGCAGCTGCACTCGCATTGGCCGCCATTGGCAGCTCCAACGCCGCCGTGATCACTTTCCAGACCGGCAGTTCCGGCGCCGGCCCGCAGGCCAGCGCGCAAGATTACCGTAGCGTGGTTGACGCCGCCGTTGTCGGCGGCAAGTCGACCGTCCTGAGCAGCTACGACAACGTATCGAATAATGCGGTGTTCGGCACCGGCAACTCGGACATCGCCTTCAAGTCCACCATCGATTTCGGCCTGAGCGCCGCCGGCACCTACTCGTTCCGCGCCGGTGTGGACTTTGGCCGCGGCGGCGCCGTGTTCCTGGATGGCCAGGCCGTTGCGCTGAACACCAACGACATGTGGTGGGGCTTCAACTACAACACCCCGAACGGCGCCTTCCTGATCGACAACCAGGCCCTGTCGGCCGGCAACCACACGCTGACCATCTACGGCCTGGAAGGCTGCTGCGATGGTGGCCAGCAGGTGCAGTACGCGGCCGCCAACGGCAATTTCCAGAGCTTCAGCGCCAACACGCTGGCGCCTGTCCCTGAACCGGAAACCTACGCCATGCTGCTGGGCGGCCTGGCGCTGGTCGGCGGTTACGCCCGCCGCCGCAGCAACAAGGCCTGATAGAAAAAAGAAGCCCCGCCGGCATTGCTGCGGGCGGGGCTAACAGGTACGGGATTATTCTACTACATTTACAACACGTCGCTGGCGTGGTCTGCCAGGCGCGAGCGTTCGCCGCGCGCCAGCGTCACGTGACCGCTGTGCGACCATCCCTTGAAGCGATCCACCACATACGTCAGGCCGCTTGAACCCTCGGTCAGGTAAGGCGTGTCGATCTGCGCGATGTTACCCAGGCACAGGATCTTGGTGCCGGGACCGGCGCGCGTCACCAGCGTCTTGACCTGCTTGGGCGTCAAGTTCTGCGCTTCGTCGATGATCAGGAACTTGTTGACGAAGGTGCGGCCGCGCATGAAGTTGAGCGACTTGATCTTGATGCGCGAGCGGATCAGGTCCTGCGTCGCCGCACGGCCCCATTCGCCACCGTCCGAATCGGACTTGTTGAGCACTTCCAGGTTGTCGTCGAACGCGCCCATCCATGGCGACATCTTCTCTTCTTCCGTACCAGGCAGGAAACCGATGTCCTCACCGACCGGCACCGTCACGCGGGTGACGATGATTTCGTTGTAGAGCTTGGTCTCCAGCACCTGCGCCAGGCCGGCGGCCAGGGCCAGCAGGGTCTTGCCGGTACCGGCCTGGCCCAGCAGGGTGACGAAGTCGCATTCCGGATTCATCAGCAAGTTCAAGGCGAAGTTCTGCTCGCGGTTGCGGGCGGTCACACCCCACACATTGTTCTTGTTGTGGCTGAAGTCGCGCAGGGTCTGCAGTACGGCGGTCTTGCCGTTGATCTGCTTGACCTGGCCGTAGAACGGCGCTTCGCCATTCTTCGGTTCCAGGAAGATGAACTGGTTGACCAGCAGCGACGGCACGAACGGGCCGGTCACGCGGTAGAACGTCGCGCTTTGGCCGTTCTTGTTCTCCTGCCAGGATTCCAGGTCCTTGCCGTGCTTGGTCCAGAAATCGTCCGGCAGCTGGACGATGCCCGAGTACAGCAGGTCGGTGTCTTCCAGCACGTGGTCGTTGAAGTAGTCCTCGGCCGGCAGGCCCAGCGCGCGCGCCTTGATGCGCATGTTGATGTCCTTGGACACCAGCACCACCGGGCGGCCTTCCTGTTCCGCTTCCAGCGAGCGGACCACGGACAGGATCTGGTTGTCGGCCTTGCCGACCGGCAGGCCGACCGGCAGGTCCGCCGTTTGCAGGCGCGTCTGGAAGTACAGGCGGCCCTTGGCGTCCTTGTTGCCCAGCTTGGACAGCAGGATGCCGTTCTCGATGGCGTCGTCGTCGGTGTTGGAAACCAGCGCGTCCAGGGTGCGCGACACCTGGCGGGCGTTGCGCGCCACCTCGGTCATGCCCTTCTTGTGGTTGTCCAGCTCTTCCAGCGTCATCATCGGCAGGTAGACGTCGTGCTCCTCGAAGCGGAACAGCGACGATGGATCGTGCATCAGCACGTTGGTGTCCAGCACGAACAGCTTGGTGGTGCCGGTCTGGTCGGCGTGGCGGCTGGTCGAGGACTTGATCGCCACTTCATGCGGCTTGTGCTTGGCCGGATGCGGCGCCTCGGCGGTGATCGGCGTGACCTTGCTGCGCGCGGCCGGAGCCGGCTTGGCCTTGGCGGCCGGCTTGACAGGTGCCGCGGCAGGCGCGATGCCGGCGGCGGCGTTCTTCAATACGGCGGGCGCGGCCTTCAGTACGGCGGCCACGGCTTTTGACTTGGTGGTGGTTTTCGGGGTTTCTGCTTTGGCTTTTGCTACAGGCACTGCTTTGACAGGCGCCGCTTTCTTCGGCGCGGGCGCGACTTCAGCCACCGCTGCGATGGCGGGGACCGGGCGCGGCCCTGTCGCTTTGGGATAATCTTTGGCCAGAAGTATAGTCGCTGGCTTACTAGGTAATTTTGGCAGTGGCATCAGGATCTCATTTGAAGAATATCTGGAGGAATCCGCCCATGGGCGCAGCACGCTTCCTGGTCTGGGAAACGTTGGGACCGTATGGGGTGGATGCTGGGTAAAACAGGTTATAAGACTGCCGACGGGCGCTCATCATGCCCGGAGAAAGTACCGCGTGGTGGCCGGTTGGCCACCATGTAGGGTGGTGGTGTGAATTACAGTGATGACTCAAAATAACTGGATAGGCTTGGTTCGGTTGAGCAACTCTGGAAGCTGCAACGCATCCTGTAACTAAGCCTGACGCGCTACAAATTCCAGCACTTCATCGACGTGACCCGCTACCTTCACGCCTCTCCATTCTTTCACCAATTGCCCGGTAGCGTCAATCACAAACGTACTGCGCTCGATGCCGCGCACCGTCTTGCCGTACATTTGCTTCATCTTCATGACGCCGAACTGCTGACAGAGCGCCTCGTCGGGATCGGAAATGAGCTCGAAGGGCAGGCCCAGCTTGGTCTTGAAGCTCTCGTGCGAGCGCAGCGAATCGCGGCTGATGCCGTAGATTTCGGTGCCGGCCGCCTGGAATTGCTGGTACAGGTCGCGGAACGCCATGTTCTCGGTGGTGCAGCCTGGCGTGTTGTCCTTGGGGTAGAAGAACAGCACGGTATGGCGCGCGGGCCGGCCCGACAGCTGGAAGGTCTGGCCGCCGGTCATGGCGGCGGAAAAATCGGTCACTACGGAAGGGCTTTCAGCCACAGGCTATCTCCTGAACGGTACGCATTAAGAACGGGCAGCGCCCTGCACGATCAGCTGGCCCGAGCGACCCGGCAGCTCGCCCCAGGTGATCGGGCAAACCGGCATGGTCTGGTGCTGGACCTTCTGATGGTAATCGGCCATCGACGCCAATGTGTAGCCTTGCGCCTTCCAGCCAGCCAATAACTGCTCGAATATGGGGGCGAGTTTTTGCCCTTCAAGCTCGGAGTGCAAAGTATATACGTGGTCGCGCGTGGCGCCGGCTGTCAGCTTCAGCAGGAAGGCGGCGATGTTGCCGGTGCCGATGGTGACACCGTCGATCTCGCGGCCCAGCAGCTCGTCCAAGGTCGGCAGCGTGGTCGGCAGCTGGATGTGGGACAGCACCTTGTCGCCATCGGACAGGCGGTGCGGGCCGTCGGCCGGATTGGCCAGCGTGCCGTTTTCGTTGAGCACGCAGCGGCCGTCGGAGGCGTAGGCATAACCTGCGGTGTCATGCTCGGCAAAGGCGGCGTTGTTCATCTGCCAGCCGGCCGCGCCATGCGTGCGCGGCGCGGTGCCGAACACCTGCGTGAAGCGGGCGGCGGCCTTGCGCATCATGGCGGTGGACCATTTGCCGTCGCGCTTGGCGACGTTGTCCTGCCACAGCACGTGGTCCCAGGTGTGGATGCCGCATTCGAAGCCAGCGTCGCGCACCGAGCGCAGCTGCTGCGCGCATTCCTTGCCGATGTCCGGGCCCGGCAGCAGGGTGCCGTACATCAGCGTCTTGAGGCCGTAATGCTCGACCACGGACGTGCGCGAGACTTTGCTGAAGAACCCCGGACGCAGCGCGCGGCGCAGCGCCCAGCCGGTGTGGTCCGGCCCCAGCGAAAACAGGAAAGTGGCCTGGGCGTTGTGCGCCTTCAGCGTGCGCACCAGGTTCAGGGTGCCTTCACGGGTGCCGCGGTAGGTGTCGACATCGATCTTCAACACCATCAGCGGCGCTTGCGGTTGCAAAGTCTCGGTCAAATCTTAGTCCATCAGTTTTTGTGCTTCGGCCACCTGGCTGCGGTAGGCGTCGAAGATCTTCTTCAGCGCTTCGGCCATGGTGGTGGTCGGTTTCCAGCCCAGCTCTTCGCAGGTGTTGGTGATCTTCGGCACGCGGTTCTGCACGTCCTGGTAGCCCGCGCCGTAGTACGCGCCCGAGGTGGTCTCGACGATCTTGACCTTGGCGGCGCCTTCGGCGTACTCGGGGTATTGCGGCGCCAGTTCCAGCATCATGCCGGCCAGCTCGCGGATCGAGTAGTTGTTGACCGGGTTGCCGATGTTGTAGATCTTGCCGGTGGCGGCGCCGTTCTTGTTCTCGATGATCTTCATCAGCGCGTCGATGCCGTCGTCGATGTCGGTGAACGCGCGTTTCTGCGCGCCGCCGTCCACCAGCGAGATGTTCTCGCCACGGACGATGTGGCCGAAGAACTGGGTCACCACGCGCGACGAGCCTTCTTTCGGCGTGTGGATGGAGTCGAGGCCGGCGCCGATCCAGTTGAATGGACGGAACAGGGTGAAGTTCAGGCCTTCCATGCCGTAGCCCCAGATCACGCGGTCCATCAGCTGCTTGGCGTTGGAGTAGATCCAGCGCGGCTTGTTGATCGGGCCGCAGATCAGCTCGGAGTTCTCGGGATCGAACTCTTCGTCGTGGCACATGCCGTACACTTCCGAGGTCGACGGGAACACCAGGTGCTTGCCGTACTTGGCGGCCGAGCGCACGATGGGCAGGTTGGCCTCGAAGTCCAGCTCGAACACGCGCAGCGGCGCTTTCACATAGGTCGAAGGGGTCGCAATGGCGACCAAAGGCAGGATCACGTCGCACTTCTTGACGTGGTACTCGACCCATTCCTTGTTGATGGTGATGTCGCCTTCGAAGAAGTGCATGCGCGACTTGTACGCCTCATTCTCCAGGACGTCGGTGATACGGTCGGTGCTCATGTCCATGCCGTAGACATGCCAGTCGGTCGTTTCCAGGATGCGCTTCGACAGGTGATGGCCGATGAAGCCGTTGACGCCGAGGATGAGGACTTTTTTCATTTGATAGTTACCCAGGTAATGTTCATTGTCCGCCAGCGGATAGCTCCGCCAGGCGGGATCGCAACTGCTCGGCCGTCACGGGTACCCCGTCGGCCGTCAAGGCGGAAATCGTCAGCATGCGGCCATCGCCGCACACGCCAAAGATGCAATTATCCACTACTGTCAAGCCCGGTGGCAAACTTAGCGACACAACATTGCCGAAATTGCCAGACAATCGGGCCCGTTGCAGCACGTAGCGCACACCGCCGATATCGGTGAAGGCGCCGGGGTAGGGCGGGGCCACCGCGCGGTGCAGGTTGTACACGTCCTGCGCCGGCAGCAGCCAGTTGATGCGGCCGTCCTCGGGCTTGCGGCCGCCGAAGTAGCCGCCCTTGCTCAGGTCGTTCTTGATGCGCGGCGCCGTGCCGTCCAGCAGCGACGGCAGCACCATCCACAGCGCCTGCTCGGCCGCCACGGTAACCTTGCCGAACACTTCGAAGGCGGTGTCGTCCGGCAGGATGGGCACTTCCATCTGCGACACGATGTCGCCGGCGTCCGGCTTGACGGTCATCTCGTGCAAGGTGGCGCCGGTGACGGTGGCGCCGTTCAGCACGGCCCAGTTGACCGGCGCGCGGCCGCGGAATTCCGGCAGCAGCGAGCCGTGCATGTTGAACGCGGGCGCCACCGCCAGCAGCTCGGCCGGCAGCATGTTGCGGTAGTAGAAGCTGAACATCAGGTCCGGCGCGATCTCCCGCACCTGTGCCAGCAGCTCGGGCGACTTGGCGTCGGCCGGCGTGATGTAGGGGATGCCCTCGGCCTGGCACAGCGAGATCACCGACTCGAACCAGATGTTCTCGTCGCTGCTGTCCTCGTGCGTGACCACCAGCGCGACATCGACGCCGCCGGCCAGCAGGACCTTCAGGCAGCGTACGCCGACATTGTGGTAGCCGAAGACGACGGCGCGTTGACGCTTATTGGATTCACTCATGGCCTCGGCCCACAGTACGTTTTTCCACACCGGCCGGCGCTTCAAGCGACTGGCCGGGCTTTTGTTCCAGGATCGTTTGTACCACGTAGCGCGGACGCGCGCGCACTTGCTGGAAGATGCGGCCCACGTACTCGCCCAGCAGGCCGATACCGAACAGGATAGTCCCCATGAAGAAGAAGGCAATCGCGAACAGCGTGAACAGGCCTTCCGCCTCGGCGCCCAGGAACAGGCGGCGCACCAGCAGCACCAGCACCAGCAGGCCGGAGGCGATCGACAGCAGGATGCCGAACATCGAGAAGAACTGCAGCGGCACCAGCGAGAAGCCGGTGACCAGGTCGAAGTTCAGGCGGATCAGGCTGTACAGGGAGTACTTCGATTCGCCGGCCGCGCGCTCCTCGTGCTCGACGATGATCTCGGTCGGCTTGCGGGCGAAGCGGTAGGCCAGCGCCGGCACGAAGGTGTTGACCTCGCCGCACTGGTTGACCAGGTCGATCACGTTGCGGCCGTAGGCGCGCAGCATATTGCCCTGGTCGGTGATCTTGATGTTGGTGATGCGCTCGCGCAGGTGGTTCATGGCCTTGGACGCGTAGGTGCGCCACGCCGAATCCTGGCGCTTGCGGCGGATCGAGCCGACGTAGTCGTAGCCTTCGCGGATCTTGGCCACCAGGTTGCCGATTTCCTCGGGCGGGTTCTGCAGGTCGGCGTCCAGCGTGATCATGATGTCGCCGCGCGAGGCTTCAAAGCCGGCCAGGATGGCCATGTGCTGGCCGTAGTTACCGTTGAACAGCACCACGCGGGTGACGTCGGGGCGGGTGCGGAACTGCTCGGCCAATATCGAGACCGAGTTGTCGCGGCTGCCGTCGTTGACGAACACGATCTCGTAGGTCGTGCCGAGCTTGTCGAGCGCCGGGTACAGGCGGTCGAACAGGGCTTGCAGGCCGGCCTGCTCGTTGTAGATCGGGATAACGACGGAAATTTCTGGCTTCATCAACGACACGCTCATTTGATCAAAATCGCTTTCACGGCTGCGACGGCACGGTCGACATCGGCCGTGGTCATGGCATAGAACATCGGCAGGGTCACCGTCAGGCGGCCGATTTTTTCCGACACGGGGAACATGCCCTCCTTGAAGCCGCGCTCGCGGTACATGGTGAACAGGTGGATGGGCGCGTAGTGGTAGCCGGTGCCGATGTTGAAGCGTTCCTGCATCGCGCGCATGAAGTCGGCGCGGGTGGTGGGGCCGTTATCGGGCAACACGATCTGGAACAGGTGGTAATTGCTGGTCTCGAAAGCCTGCACCGGCAGCTGCGCGCCGGACTGCGCCTCGAACTCGGGGCCGAAGGCCTGGTAGTAGTGGCGCGCCAGGTTGCGGCGGTGCGCGGTGATGTTGTCTATGTTGGCGAACTGGCCCAGGCCGATGGCGGCCATGATGTCGCTCATGTTGTACTTGCCGCCGAGGACGTCGACATCGATGCCGTCGACGCCGCTGCGGGTCACGCCCTGCAGGCGGTACTTCTCGGCCAGCCTGGCTTCTTCCAGGTTGTTCAGCACCAGTGCGCCGCCTTCGCCGGTGGTGATGTTCTTGTTGGCCTGGAAGCTGAACGAGACGAAGTCGCCGAACGAGCCGATGCGCTTGCCGTTCCATTCGGAGCCGAACGCTTGCGCCGCGTCCTCGATCACGCGCAGATTGTGCTTTTTGGCGATGGCGTACAGGCGGTCCATGTCGACCGGCAGGCCGGACAGGTAGACCGGGATGATGGCCTTGGTGCGCGGCGTGATCGCGGCTTCGACCTTGTCCAGGTCGATGTTGCGGGTGACCGGGTCGATGTCGGCGAACACCGGCGTGGCGCCCACTTCGATGATGACGTTGGCGGTGGCGACCCAGGAGATCGAGGTGGTGATGACTTCGTCGCCGGCGCCGATGCCGGCGATGCGCAGCGCGATCTCCATCGTGCAGGTGCCGGAATTGAAGGTGCGCACGGGGCGGCCGCCGAAGTATTCGGACATCTGGGCTTCGAAGGCGGCCACTTTGGGGCCGCTGGTGATCCAGCCGGAACGCAGCACGTCGCTGACGGCGGCGATGGTTGCCTCATCGATGGTGGGTTTCGAAAAAGGCAAGAAAGGTAAGGCGGAGGTCATGGGTGTCACTCTCGTTATGCTCTCGTATTGATTTGGCGGATGGCCGCATTCTAAATTGTTCGTCAGGTCCGCGCCAGCAAGGCGACGCCAACCAGGATGATGCCGATGGCGACCAGGCGCTGCACCGTCAGCGCCTCGCCGAACAGGTACCAGGCGCCGATGGCGGTGACCACGTAGCCCAGCGACAGCATCGGGTAGGCGATCGACACGTCCACCCGCGACAGCGCGATGATCCACAGCACCACCGACAGCACGTAGCAGGTCAGGCCGCCGATGATGGGCAACTGCGTCGCCACCTTGAGGCCGACCGAGAACAGGTTGCCCAGCGTCAGGTGGATCTCGCCGACGTTCTTGGCGCCGGCCTTGAGCAGCAACTGGGCAATGGCGTTCAACAGCACGCCGAAAACGATAAAACTGAAAGTTGCGATATTCATGTGTTCTTTTTATAAGTTATTTTTATAGATTACAGGTTGGCCACCACGACGCGGCGCGTATCCTCGGCCACCACGCGCATCGGCAGGCCGTCGTCCTTCAGGTCCTGGTACTTCTCCGGGCTGAGGATGGCCAGCGCCTTGACGCCTTGCTTGGTGTGCGCGTTCCACTGCACGACGAACTCGTCGACCGTCGGGATGGACAGCTCCGGCTGCTGGCGCAGGCCGAAGGTGAATTCATCCCAGTAATCGACCAGCACCACGGTGCGGCGCAGGTAGAAGGTCATCGACTGCTCGTAGGTGGTGACCGAATAGATCCTGGTGTCCGGCTTGAGCTCGGGCAGCATCTTCAGCGCCACGGCTTTGCCGGAGCGCATTTTGCCATACGGCTCGAAGCCGGCCAGGATCAGCTGGGTCGAGGCGAAGCCGGCCAAGGCCATGGTGAGCACGGTCAGGTCGCGGCGCAGGTGGCGCGCATGCAGCAGCGCCAGCGCACCGCCGGCCGCGGCCACGATGCCGGCCATCAGCACCCATGGCTGGTAGGCTTCCAACAGCGCGGTTTCCTCGCGGTGGCGCACCGCCATGGTGACCATCTGCGGCACGGCGGCCACGCCGGCCACGCCGATCAGCACCAGCAGGCCGGCGGCGATCATGCGGCTGCTGCGCGAGGCGGTTTCCAGGTAGACGCCGATCAGCAGGGCCAGCGCCGGGAAGATCGGCAGGATGTAGCCGGGCAGCTTGGAGCTGGAATAGCTGAAGAAGAAGAAAATAAACACGGCCCAGATCAAGAGCATCAGCTTGGGCTGGAACACACCGTTGCGTTCGCGGCGCACGGCGCCCCACAGCGCCTGCGGCAGCACGCCCAGCCACGGCACGATGCCCGGCACCAGCATCACGAAGAAGTAGTACCACGCGCCTTCGCGGTGGTGGGTCTTGAGGAAGAAGCGCTCCCAGTGCTCGTGCACGAAGAAGAAGTAGGGCTGCTCGGGATTGCGCTGGGCCACCAGCACGAACCACGGCGTGGCGATCGCGAAGAACAGCAGCAGGCCCTTGCCCAGGTGCAGGCGCTTCCAGATGGCGATATCGCCCGACAGCGCCGAGTACAGCACCAGCACCGCGCCCGGCAGCACCAGGCCGATCAGGCCCTTGGCAAGCACCGCCAGCGCCATGCCGGCCCAGCAGACCAGCATCCAGTTGCGGCGCGCGCTGTCGGTGGCGCCGTCGCGCTGGGCGAGGATGACCGCGCACAGCACGATGGTCATCATGCCCGACAGGCTCATGTCCAGCGAATCGATCTGGCCGGAGGCGACCCAGAACAGGCTGGAGCCGAGCGCCAGCGCGGCGTAGAAGCCGGCGCGGGCGCCGAACACGCGGTTGCCGGCGTAGCCGGTCAGGATCACGCCGCCCAGGCCGCACAGGCCGGTCCACAGGCGCGCCTGCCATTCGCCCAGGCCGAATACGGCGAACGAGGCCGCGTTCATCCAGGTTTGCAGTGGCGGCTTCTCAAAGTACTTGATGCCGTTCAGGCGGGTGGTGATCCAGTCGCCGGTGGTGAACATTTCGCGCGCCATCTCGGCGTAGCGGCCCTCGTCGGGCGGCACCAGCGAGCGCACGCCCAACACGTACAGCCAGACGATGATGAACGCGGCCAGCAGCGACCAGACGATTTTCTTGGAGTTGTACAGGTCGTTCATCAGGCGGGGTTGCCCTCGTTGTGGTCAATGATCAATGCGAGCGTGACCTTGCGGCCTTCGCCCATCAGGATGTTGTAGGTGCGGCAGGCGGCCTGGCTGTCCATGCATTCGACGCCGATGCGGCGCATGGTCAGCGCGGCGGTCATGCGTGGGTGGATGAAGCGCTGGCGGGCGCCGGTGCCGAGGATGACGACATCCGGGCTGTCGGCGCCGATGATGTCGAAATGCTCTGCGGTAATAGCGTCGAAGCTGGGGGCGTCCCAGGCGCGCGGCGGGACTTCGGGCAGCACGACCAGGCTGTAGTTGTAGCGTTGGGCGTTGATTTCGACCCCGGTTTCATCGTAACCGGTGACGGTCTGGTATTTCTGGGTATCGCTGGCGTGGAGCTTCATGACGGAAATCGCGGTTTTAGTCGGCAAAAGAAGCGCCATTGTAGCGTTTTTCCGGGGTGTTCCTGCGCTTTCCACTCCTTACAGGTTGATTAAATGGGAGGCTTTCGGCAGAATGGTTCTTTTCGCATTGCAGCACGGGCCGCCGGGGCGTTTTGGCAGTCCTGAGCGATTTGCCTCACCAAGACAGGATTTTATTTTGCGACCGATTCAAAAATCGAACAAATTAGCGGAAGTCTGCTACGAGATCCGCGGCCCGGTGCCGGAAAAAGCCCGGCAAATGGAGGAAGAAGGCCACAAGATCACGAAGTTGAATATTGGCAACTTGGCCGTGTTCGGTTTCGATCCGCCCGATGAAATCGTCCAGGACATGAAAATCAACCTGCCGAACGCGGCGGGCTACACCGATTCCAAGGGCATGTTCGCGCCGCGCAAGGCCGTGGTGCACTACACCCAAGGCAAGAATATTCCGGGCGTGACCATCGAGGACGTCTACCTGGGCAACGGCGCGTCCGAGCTGATCGTCATGTCGATGAACGCGCTGCTCAACACCGGCGACGAGGTGCTGGTGCCGGCGCCCGACTATCCGCTGTGGACCGCCGCGGTGTCGCTGTCGGGCGGCACGCCGGTGCACTATGTATGCGACGAGATGCAGGACTGGTTCCCGGACATCGAGGACATGCGCCGCAAGATCAACTCCAACACGCGCGCCATCGTCGTCATCAACCCGAACAATCCGACCGGTGCGCTGTACCCGGTCGAGCTGCTGCTGCAGATCATCGAGCTGGCGCGCCAGCACCAGCTGATCATCTACGCCGACGAAATCTACGACAAGGTGCTGTACGACGGCGCCGAGCACGTCTCGATCGCCTCGCTGGCCGACGACGTGCTGTTCGTCACCTTCAACGGCCTGTCGAAGAACTACCGCGCCTGCGGCTACCGCGCCGGCTGGATGGTGGTGTCGGGCCAGAAGGACCATGCGAAAGATTACATCGAGGGCCTGAACATGCTGGCCTCGATGCGCCTGTGCGCCAACGCGCCGGGCCAGTTTGCGATCCAGACCGCGCTAGGCGGCTACCAGTCCATCCAGGACCTGGTGGGGCCGGGCGGGCGCCTGCTCAAGCAGCGCGACCTGGCGCACAAGCTGCTCACCGATATTCCAGGCGTAACGTGCGTCAAGCCGAAAGCTGCGCTGTATATGTTCCCACGCCTCGATCCGAAGATCTACCCGATTTCGGACGACCAGCAGTTCGCCTACGAGCTGCTGGCCGAAACCAAGGTGCTGATCGTCCAGGGCAGCGGCTTCAACTGGATCGCGCCGGATCACTTCCGCGTCGTGTTCCTGCCGAACTCGGACGACATGACGGAAGCCTTCGGCCGTATCGCCAAGTTCATGGAAGGCTACCGGAAACGTCACGGCGCCAGCTTCTAACAAACAATAGAAACGATTTATATGAAACCCATCAAAGTAGGTTTGCTCGGCGTCGGTAACGTCGGCGGCGGCACGTTCGACGTGTTGGCGCGCAATCAGGAAGAAATCCGCCGCCGTGCCGGCCGCGGCATCGAAATCGTCGCCGTCTCGGCCCGCAACCTGGAGCGCGCCAAGCAGCGCACCGGCGGCAAGGTCAAGGTGGTGGCCGACCCGTTCGACATCGTCAATGATCCCGAAGTCGACATCGTCGTCGAGCTGATCGGCGGCTACGACCAGGCCAAGGCGCTGGTGCTGCAAGCCATCGCCAACGGCAAGCACGTGGTCACCGCCAACAAGGCGCTGCTGGCCGTGCATGGCAACGAGATCTTCGCGGCGGCGCAAGCCAAGGGCGTGATGGTGGCGTTCGAAGCGGCCGTGGCCGGCGGCATCCCCATCATCAAGGCGCTGCGCGAAGGTTTGACCGCCAACCGCATCGAATGGTTCGCCGGCATCATCAACGGCACCACCAACTTCATCCTGTCCGAGATGCGCGACAAGGGCCTGGACTTCGGCACCGTGCTCAAGCAGGCGCAGGAGCTGGGCTACGCCGAAGCCGACCCGACCTTCGACATCGAAGGCGTGGACGCGGCGCACAAGGCCACCATCATGTCGGCGATCGCGTTCGGCATTCCGGTGCAGTTCGACAAGGCCTATGTGGAGGGCATCTCCAAGCTCAACGCCATCGACATCCGCTACGCCGAGCAACTGGGCTACCGCATCAAGCTGCTGGGCATCGCCAAGCGCGCCAAGGTCAACGGCGTGGAAGGCGTGGAGCTGCGCGTGCATCCGACGCTGATCCCGTCGAAACGTCTGATCGCCAACGTCGAAGGCGCGATGAACGCCGTGCTGGTGCAGGGCGACGCTGTCGGCGCCACGCTGTACTACGGCAAGGGCGCCGGTTCCGAGCCGACCGCCTCGGCCGTGATCGCCGACTTGGTCGACATCGCCCGCCTGGCCACCGCCGACGCCGAGCACCGCGTGCCGCATCTGGCGTTCCAGCCGAACGAGATGACCGACATCGAGATTTTGCCGATGTCGGAGATCACCACCAGCTACTACCTGCGCATGAACGTCAGCGACCAGCCGGGCGTGCTGGCCGACCTGACCCGCATCCTGGCCGACGCCACCATCTCGATCGACGCCATGATGCAGAAGGAACCGGCGGAAGGCGAGACCCGCACCGACATCATCTTCCTGACGCACCAGACGCAGGAGAAGAACGTCATGGCGGCCATCGCCAAGATCGAAGGCCTGGCCACCGTCTGCGGCCAGGTCACCAAGATCCGCCTGGAAAACCTGAGCTAAATTCAACCTGGCAACCTGGGGTCAAGTCTGACATTCGGACACGAGCTCATCCGTAGCGGCCGCTACGGATGAGCTCGTGTCCGAATGTCAGACTTGACCCCAAATTGTTTGGGCGAAAAAAAACCGGACGGCGCCTACGTGCGCTGTCCGGTAAAGGGTTTCTCCTATTTACTCGGGGTTGCTTCTACTGCGTACTGCTACTGCTTACTTCGATGCGACGGTCAGTTCGCTCTTGACTTCTTTGACGCCAGGCACGGCCGAGGCTACCTGGATCGCTTTGGTGCCGATGTCGGTGCTCGCCACCGAACCACTCAACACAACCACGCCGTCAGTGGTGGTCACGCCAATTTGTTTTTGATCTGCCAGGGAAGCCTTGATCTTGCTGGTGATGGCGTCGTCATTGGTGGCGGTGCCAGTCTTGGCGGCGCCAGCCATCGCGGCATCGGTTTGGCCAGCAGCAAATGCGGTGCCGGTCGCGGCAGCAGCGGTCAGGGTGGCGGCAACCATCAGGCGGGCGATCAGTTTGGTAGTCATCATGATTTGCTTCCTTTGTTCAAGTTTGAGGGTGAAACGTCAGTGACGTTATCCTCTCCTTTGCAAAGGCCGTGCCAGCTATAATAAACACTTTAAAATCAATAGCTTATGGTGAATCTTCCTATTGGAAATCGAACCTGTGTGGCATTCCCGGCCATATTGCGCCGATTTTGTCGGGAAATGGCGACATGCCGTTGCCGCCATTTCGTAAGTTATTGATTTATAACGGTTTATTCCTGTCGCTCCGCAGCGACAACGGCGCCGTCGCTGCGGAACAGGCTGGCATCCAGGTCGTGCTTTTGCAGCAGGCGGTAGAACTCGGTACGGTTGCGTTCGGCCAGGCGGGCGGCGTCCGCAACGTTGCCGTCGGTAAGTTTCAGCAGCTGGACCAGGTAGTTGCGCTCGAAGCGCTGCTTGGCCTCGGTGTAGCTCAGCACCTCCAGCGACGGCACCCGCAGCGCGCGCTGCACCAGCGACAGCGGCACCAGCGGCGCGGTCGCCAGCGCGCACACGTGCTCGACCACGTTGTACAACTGGCGCACGTTGCCGGGCCAGGCTGCCGTGGTCAGCGCCTCCAGCGCGCCCGGTGCGTAGCCGCGCACGGTCTTGCCGTACTTGGCGGCCAGCGTCTGCAGGAACTGGGTCGCCATCGGCGCGATGTCCTCGCGGCGCTGCGACAGCGGCGGCAGGGTCAGCGTGATCACGTTCAGGCGGTAGTACAGGTCTTCGCGGAACTGGCCTTCGTGCATGGCCGCGTCCAGGTCGCGGTGCGTGGCCGACAGGATGCGCACGTCCACCGGCCGCGCGATATCGGAGCCGAGCTGGCGCACCACGCGCTCCTGCAGCACGCGCAGCAGCTTTACTTGCAGCAGCAGCGGCATGTCGCCGATCTCGTCGAGGAACAAGGTGCCGCCGTCGGCCGCCTGCAGCAGGCCCTCGCGGCTGGACACTGCGCCGGTGTAGGCGCCCTTGATGTGGCCGAACAGTTCGGATTCCAGCAGCGCCTCGGGAATCGCGCCGCAGTTGACGGCGATGAACGGCGCCTTGCTGCGCCGGCTGGCGCGGTGGATGGCGTTGGCCAGCAGCTCCTTGCCGGTGCCGCTTTCGCCGCGGATCAGGATGCTGGCGTCGGAGGCCGCCACCAGCCGCGCTTCGGCCAGCAGCTCGTCCATGCACTGGCTGCGGCTGATCAGGCCGGCACGCCAGGCGTGGTCGCCGCTGGCGGGGCCGGCCTCCGGCGCGGACAGGCTCAGCGCTTGTACGATGCGCTCCAGCAGCGTCTTGGCGTCGAACGGCTTGGTCAGGTAGGCGAAGGCGCCCAAGGTGGTGGCCTCGACCGCGTCCGGAATGGTGCCGTGCGCGGTCAGCAGGATCACCGGCAGGGCAGGGTAGCTGCTGCGGATTTCCTGGAACAGCGACATGCCGTCGCGCTCCGGCAGGCGGATGTCGGTGATGACCAGGCGCGGCAGCTCGATCGACAGCCGCGCTAGCGCCGCCTCCGCGCTGCCGACCGCCGTCACGCGGTAGCCGTTGGCGCTCAGGCGCATCGACAGCAGGCGCAGCAGGTCGGCGTCGTCGTCCACCAGCAGCAGGTGCGCGCCCTGGCCGGCGGCTGCGCTGCGCGGGGCGCCGTTGTCGCCGGCGCGGGTCA
>NZ_WWCX01000097.1:0-23682 GCF_009857655.1 Duganella vulcania | reverse complement strand
TCCCGAACAGGACCGTGAAACAACTCTGCGCCGATGATAGTGCTGCAACCAGTGTGAAAGTAGGTTATCGTCAGGCTAGTTATATAAAGAAGCCCCTTCTGGTGATCCAGTCGGGGCTTTTTTGCGTCTATACGTTGCCCGTTTGCGCAGGCGCACTGTCCAACCATCGTCTCCAAGGCAGTATCCGGTAATCGACAACCGAACGGAGCGTGGACATGGACGATAAACTGACTGGGCCGGTCGCGGCCATCATCGATAAACACCGCACCACCATCGCGCCCATGCTGGCGGCAAACGGCGGTGCCATCACCCGCACGGCGCTGCAGAACGACGCCGCCGTCCGAACCGTCGCCGGCTATTGCTATCAATTGCTGCCTGGCTTGCTACGGTTGGCCGTCAAGGAGCCGGTCTTCATCGAATTTGTGATGACGCACCGGGAGCAGTTGCTCACTAAACTGGTGGAGCAGCCCGCCCAGCAGCGCTAGGCGCCCCGCTGCAAGTTGAGGACAAAGCTGACACCATCGACCTCGTTCTGCGCGACGATGGTGCCGCCCATCTTGGCCATGTAGGTGCGCGCGACAAACAGGCCCTGGCCTCGATTGCCATTGGCGCCGGATTCCGCTTGGTCCGACACGCCGTATTCAAAAACCTTGGTGAGCATATCGGGCGCTATCCGTGGTCCGCGGTTGCGAATGGTGATGGCCGCGCCAGTATCGCCTGCCTCCAGCGAAATGGTAATCGCGCTGCCCTGCGCCCGATAGCGTTCCGCGTTGCGCAGCACGTGGGTGACGACATCCTCCAGCGAATACTCGTCGGCCCGCGCGGTCAGCGTTTCGCGCTGCCCCTGGAAGACCACATTCTGAATACCGATGCACGACGCATTCTCGGCGACGTTCAGTAGAAACGCCGTCAAATCAATCTCGCTGACTTGCAGCTCGGATGACTGGAACGCTTCGCTCGGCGATGCGCGGCCATACAGAACACGAATCGCCTGCTGCATGCGGCTGATGTAGCGATGACTTTCGTCCTCGGGTGCACCATGCAGCACCATCAACGACTGCAGTGGCGACATGATCTCGTGGCCGACCGCATGCCACATGTCGCGCTCCTGCTCCGCGCGTATGTTCTCGCGTTCGACGTCCTCGCGTACGCGGCGCAGCAGATCGTGCAGACCGGTGGCGAGCACGCCCAGTTCATCTTCGCCGCGCAGATCGGCAAGGTCGGTTTCGGAAAATCCTTTGGAGGCCTTGACCCGCTCGCCGACATCATCCGCACGCTTGATCAGCACCTTGATGCGGCGGATGATGCCGATCTCGATCACCAGCCACGCCAACATCAGCGCCGCCAGCATCGCACCGACAAACCATACGAGCCGGCTGGCCACCACGCTCAGGCTTTTGCTGACACTGCGAACGTCACCCTTGAGCAGAACCTCGTAGCTGCCGGCCGGCGTGGCGATGACCTCCTTCGCCTCCAGCGGAACATCATAGGCATCGACCGGCAGATGGCGAATCAGGGTCGTCACGAAATGCCAGGATTGGTCTTCAGGATCGACCGGGCCAACCAGCAGCGGCAGCGAGGCGGCCGGAGAGACACTATCCGCCAGCCGCCGGATCTGCAGGCTTTCTCCGGGCAGCAGCATGGGCTTCAAGTCCGCCAATGAAAACGCCGGCGCGCTCGGGCCGGTGGCGCTGTCGAGCAGCGGCGGCCCATCGCCCGGAGGCAGCACTGCGATGTGGACATCGATGCGGTCCAGGTCTTCCGGCGGCCACACCGGGCGGCGCTTCTCGAACAGCGCATCCTGCAGCACACCGACCGGCAACCGCAGCGAGAAGAAAGCGCTGCGCATGCAACTGCTATCATCGTCGGCAGCGGTTTGGTCGGTGCAGCGCGGATTCTGCCAGATCCATCCCCGGAAATCTTTCACCGCCGGCGCCTTGGCCCGCGCCACATCGGCCGCGGCGAATCCGGTCAGGCGCCCGCGCATGCCGCCGAAGCGGTGTCCCGGTGTTTGCGGTTCGGTGCTTTCCTCGAACGGTGCGATCCACTCGTATGTCTGGCCGCGCAGGCTGACTTTGACCCTGACGCGGTGCGCCTGGTCCACCACCTGGTCGCCGCGGGTATGCGGCACCAGTTGCGCGCCGTCGAAAGTACCCGCGACGTAAATGAAACCGCCGGCCCAGGGGTTATTACCGATACCGACGCACAGAGAGCCGTTGTTACCGTACTGCGCCAGGCAGCCGGACATCGCCACCGCCTGCTGCACCTTTTGCAGATCGTCGAAATCGAGCGCGGCGAACGGTAGCAGCAGTGGATGCAGCGCCTTGCCGGCGGTCGCTGGCTGAGGATTCAGCAAAGCCAGTTGCCCGGTCGGATGGCGCAGCGTGGCCGCCACCTGCACGCGGGTCTTTTGAAAACTGCCCTGGTAGTTCTTGTAGCTGAGCTGCTTCTCTTGCTGAAGCACAGACAGCGCCAGGCCCACCGTCGCCGCTATCAGGAAGACGAAGGCCGCGCGCAGCAGTAGCCGCAGGCGATAGGGGACGAGGCTGAGCCGGCGCCAGTTCACGATCAATGACTTTCGGTGTCGGCCCAGCGGAAGCCGCGCATGGGGATATTCTCGATGCAGGCGAAGCCGGGATCGATCTCGCGGAAGGCGTCGCGGATGGTGCTGACGTGCTTGCGGATATTGTCGCGATTGCGCCCGCTCTTCACCACTTCGAATAACTCATCATAGGACACCACTTGGCCGCGCCGCGCGAACAGCGCCGCCAGGATGCGCTGTGCCGTCAGCGGCAGGTTGATGCGATGGCCACGCCAGGTGGGTGTGCGCTGGCGCAGCGGGTCCATGCTCAGTTCATCGGCGGCATGCGCCGGCTCCGCTTTTTCCTTCACCGAGCGCAGGATCTCCAGGAAGGTTTCGATGAAGTCGGATTCCTCGAACGTGGCTTTCTGCAGATAGTCCCAGGCGTCGAGCGCCTTCATGATGCTGCGGTAGATAGTGGCCGGCATCGCCGATACGACCAGCACCGGCGTGGCGTGCCGCTTGTTGATGGCATTGATGATGGCGACGCCGGCATGGCGCTCGCGTCCCAACTCGATATCGAGCACCACCAGGTCGTAGCGTTCGCGCGCGATGGCCGCCTCGGCGTCGTCGCGGCTGAACCATTGGTCAACCACGATGCCGGGCCGCGCCGATTCTATCCACGCCCGCAGCTGGTTGCTGGTCGGCAGATCGTCCTCGATGACGGCGACTTTGGCCATGTTGTACTCCACTGACTGTCAATGCGACGAGTATCCACGGTTTTACGCAAAAAGTCACAAACCGGCTGTGAGGATTTCTTCACGGCGCCGGAGGATACCCGGACGGCAGCGGCGTTGATACTTCCGCCACACCCGGCGCACCATGCATGTCAGGGATGGGCCCTTAAATCAATCAACCGGGAGTAGGTGAATATCATGGCGGACCGGATCAAGCGGATGGTGCAGGCAGTGCGCGCGGCGTTGAGCGGCGGCGCCGGCGCTGCGGTGAACGGCATGCGCCGCAATGGCGCGTTAGTGGTGGCGTTGGGCCTGGCCGGCGCCGCCGTCTACGGTCTGGCGACGCATCCGCCGATCGCCAAGCTGGCGCCTGGAAGCCTGGGCATCCGCACCAATCAGTTGACCGGCTCCGCCATCACCGTGCGCGATGGTGCGGTGTTCCTCGTGCCCGGCGTGCACGTGTTGCGGCAGGTGTCGCTGCGCGACCAGGTGTACCGTCCGAGCGGCAGCGACAAGGCGCCGTTCCAGTCGGTTGAAGGCCTGGCTCTGGGCGTGGACATGTCGGTGCGCTATGCGCTGGATGTGAACCGCGTCGCCGCGATGGCGCAGTCGCTGCCGCCGGATATCAACGGTTCCATCGTCGAGCCGGCGGTGCAGGGCGTGATCTACAAGGTGTTCACGCGCTACACGGTGCGTGAGATCTTCTCGACCAAGCGTGCCGAGATCCAGCAGGCGATCGAGGCGGAGCTTAAACCCAAGCTGGCTGCGGACGGCGTCACGCTGCGCGGTATCACCATCGGCAAGATCACGCTGCCGGCGGAGTATCAGGCTGGCATGGAGAAGCTGCTGGCCGAGGAACTGGAAACGGAGAAGATGCGCTACACGCTGGAGCTGAAGGAGAAGCAGGTCAAGCAAACCGCCCTGGAAGCGGACGCGGAAAAGATCCGCCGTGAGAAGGCCGCCGAAGCTGCGGGCAATGAGCAGATCATCGCGGCCAGGGCGCAGGAGCAGGCGATGGCGCATGTGCTGCCGTTCAAGGAGAAGCAGATCGAGCAGCGCAAGCTGGAGGCCGAGGCGGAGAAAATGGCCCGCATCAAAACCTCCGAGGGCAACGCCCAAGCGCGGGTCATCGAAGCCGCCGGCGAGGCAGATTCGCGTCGCAAGCTGGCGGATGCGGAGGCCTATCGCCAGGAGCTGGTCGGCAAGGTGGCCGCCGCGCAGATGGAGCGCGAGGGTGATCTGATTACCCGCAACCCGCTGCTGATCCAGAAAACGATGGCGGACAAATTATCGGACAAGGTCTCGGTCATCATCGCGCCTTCGCCGACCGATGGGGGATTTATCGGCTCCGCGCTGCTGGGCGGCCAGCGTGGCAAGCAGCCGCGCCTGGCGACAGTCGGCGGCGAAGTCACAGACAACGTCAAGGAAGGCCAATAATCATGTCGATGATTGCAGCCGCCGCCGTACTGGCGATCGTTACGCAGGACCAGGCCGCGTTGCGCGCGGCACCCAGGGATGCGGCCCAGCAGCAGGCCGTCCTGTGGCAGGGCGATAGTCTGGAGATCCGCGGCGAGAAGCAGGACTTCCTGCAGGTCTATGACTATCGCCGTGAGCGTGCGGGCTACATCCGCGCCTCGCAGGTGCGCAGGATTTCGCTGGCGCCGGCGGATGCCCCGGAATTGCTGTCGGTGGTGCGCTTCCTGCGCGACACCCCGGGCGCGGAATCGCTGGGCATCAGCTACGCGGCGGCTTACCTGAAGGCCGCTCCCGCCAGTGCGATCACGGCGGAACCTTTCGATGCGCTGGGCACGATGGCTGAACGGCTGGCGCGGCGCGCGTCCGCCAAGCAGGGCAAGCAGGGCGATGCCACGATCGCCGCGCACCTGGAGGTGGTCGCCAACTACGGCATCGGTATCCGCAGTTTTGAGCGGGAGGGACGCATGCAACTATGCTATGACGGCGAAGCCTTTCGCCGCGTGCTGGCGATGCTGTCGGAGCCGCAGCAGCGCGCGACCGCGATACTCGGCTTGACGCGCCAGGAATGCGTGGACCCGGCATTGCGCCCCGGTGCGCGCGTGGCGCTGGACGACTGGCGCGCCGAGGTACTGGAGCGCGTGGACCTGAAGGATCTTGCGCCCCACATGCGCAACCGCATCCACATGCGACGCGCGGCGGTATGGTCGTCGGTGGCTTTCGCTCGGGCGCGCAAGGGGGAGGCAGCAACGCAGGCGGCGCAGCGCGCGCTGGATGAACTGGGGATGGTGGATCCCGCCGAATTGACCGAGGACGACACGAGCGCGTTCGCCGATGCCGGCGTGCGCGCGGGCAGCGTGCGCTGGGCCGCCGCAGGGTCTGTGACGCCTTCCGCCAGCGGCTTGCATGTGCAGGCGATGGCCGGTCAGCCGGGAGAAACCTGCGTCGCGCTGCTCGATGCAAAACACGATCAGCAGCATGCGCTGGCGCGCCGTTGCAGCTACGGGGTCGTATGGACTGCGTCCGCGCAGGCCAATGCACAGAACACGGCGCTGTCGCTGGCGGTGCAACCAATGGATGGCTGGCGCGAGATGTGGCTGTTCCACCAGACCAGCGCCGGCTGGCTGGTCGACGTGCTGCCGCCTGCCGCTGCCGATCCCGATATCGGCTATGCCGAATTCGCAGGCTGGGTGCCCGGCTCGCAGAACATGCTGGTGGCGCGGGAGGCCCGTGTCGACGGAAAATTCAAGCGCAGTTTCGAACTGGTGGAGATCAATACGCTGGCGACGCTGAAGACCGCCGACAAGCCTTCCTCTCTCAGCATGTTCTATCGCTGGCAGGATCCTGCCTGGAAGCGCCAGACCGTCAGCCTGCGTTGAACAGCGGGTTGTGACAGCTGTTCCAGATTGGAGCAGGTGTGCGATGGATCAAGGAGGGAAATGCGTGGCATGGCATTTGCTCAATGGCTGTATATCACTCATTAAAACAGCCAGGAGACAACCATGCATCATCCATTCCGCATCTTCGCCATCGTGACCGTCATCGCTGCCGCGGCCACGACCTCCCTCTACGCCACCGCCCACGGCAACGTTGTGCCGCAGGCGGTGGACACCACCGGCCTGACGCCACTCGGCGAGAAATGGCTGGACCAGAATCCTTATCGCGGCAACAAGCTTGCGCTAAAAATAGGGACGTCCGCCTATAACCAGAACTGCGCCCGCTGTCACGGACTGGAGGCGGTCACCGGTGGCATCGCGCCGGACCTGCGCCAGCTCGACCGCGATTGTACCGACGTCAAAAACGACAACAAGAAGAAGGCCTGCTACAAGGAGACCGACAACTACTTCCTGACCTCGATCCGCCATGGCAAGGTGCGCAACGGCGCCGTGTACATGCCGCCGTTCGAGGGCGTGTTCAATCAGGAAGCCATGTGGGCCATCAAGACCTACCTCGAAGCCCGCCGCGATGCCGCCAACTGATCGAGGAGCAGACCATGTCGAATTTTCGTTCGCGCGCTGGCGCGTTGCTTCCTCTCGTCGCGGCGCTGTTGGTGACCGCCGCACCCGCGCATGCGGAGTGGGACAAGATCCGTCTATCCGGTTCGCTGAAGGTGGCTGTGTATGAACAGTTCGCGCCGTTCTCGGATCGGGGCGCCGGCATCGATGTGGAGGTTGCACAGGCGCTGGCCTCAAAGCTGGGCCTGAAATTGAGCCTGCTGCCTTTTCCCGCCGGCGAAAACCTCGGCGATGACCTGCGCAACATGGTCTGGAAGGGGCACTACCTGGGTTACGGGCCGGCCGACATCATGCTGCACGTGCCAGTCGAGCCTCAGCTGATGAACGAAAACGGCAAGGTCACCATCTTCGCGCCGTATCACGTCGAGACGGTGCGGCTGGTGCGCAGTGCGCGCAGCATGCCGGTCTTCGACGGCATCGACGCATTGAACGGCAAGACCATCGGCGTCGAGAAGGTCTCCATCGCGGCAATGGTGCTGCTGGGCGAAGGCAATGGACGCTTCCGCGACAAGGTGCGGATTTTCGACACCGCTGCCGAAGCGCTGGAGCAGCTCAAGGCCGGACAACTCGACGCCGTGCTGGCCAACCGCTCGGAGATCGATTCGGTATTCCGCGACGATCCCGCTTTTCCGCTGAACGAAGTGGCGTTCCAGCGCCTGCCGCGCGCGGGGTGGGCGGTGGGTATGGCGGTGCGCAAGGACGACCAGGAAATGGCGCGCCTGCTTCAGGCGGCCGTCAACGACATGAAGGCCAGCGGCGAACTGCAGGCCATCTTTGCCCGGCACGGCGTGCACGAGCAGATGCCGTGATGCGCGGCCATTCGATGGCAAGCGCCATGCTGCTGGCATGCGGGGCGGCTGCGGCGGCGGATACCACGATGGTGGTCTATCCGGCTACCGCGATGTTGTCGGTGGATGTCGTCGGCGTCGCGCCCTTGCCCGGCCTGGGAGTGGACCGCAACCAGCTGCCGTATCAGGTGCAGACGGCATATGCCGCCGAGGTGGGCGCCGCTGCCGGCCAAAACCTCAGCGAGTTCATGGCGCGCAATCTGACCGGCGTGAATATCAACGAGGTGTCGGGGAGCCCATTCCAGAACGATATCACCTATCGTGGCTTTCGCGCCTCGCCGGTGCTGGGGGCGTCGCAGGGCATTTCCGTTTACCTGGACGGAGTGCGCGTGAATGAGCCGTTTGGCGATGTGGTGAACTGGGACATGCTGCCCGAGGCGGCTATCGGCAATGTGATGCTGGCGCCGGGATCGAATCCTCTGTACGGCCTGAATACGCTAGGCGGCGCGCTTGTGTTGACTACCAAGTCCGGGAAAAATCACCCGGGTGCGGACCTCGGCATCTCAGGCGCCAGCAACGGGCAGCGTCGAGCCGACCTGGCTTATGGCTACGACAGCGGCGAGCGTTGGAATCTCTTCATCGCAGGTACGGCTTTCAACGACAAGGGCTGGCGCGATCATTCCGACGGACGGCTGGCCAATGCCTACGTCAAGCTGGCCGGTGCCGCCGGCGACAGCGAGTGGAGCGTCGCGCTTCTGGCCGGCCAAAGCCGCCTGGTGGGCAATGGCTTGCTGCCCGATGACCTGTATGACCAAAACCGCCGCGCCGTCTACACCTCTCCTGACGAAACCCGCAACCGCTTGCGCCAGGTCGTCTTCAGCATGACCCATCGCTTCGACGATCATACGGAGTTGAGCACCGCCGTCTACGCACGCAACAGCCGGCGCAGCACCGTCAACGGCGACATCAACGATGCCTATGCCGGGGGCGATAGCCCTTATCCTGCCAGCTACAACACGACAGAGACCCGCCAAAGCAGCCAGGGATTCAGCGCCCATTTGAGCAAGGACGCCGGCCGGCATCAACTCACCACAGGGCTTGCGTTCGACCGTGGCAGCGTCGCCTTCGCGCAGTATGAACAGGATGCCGGCTTTGCCCCGGACCGCTCGGTCGTCCCGGATACGAATGCCGAGCAGGAGGCCGGATCGTCGGTCAGCGGCCACTCGCGCACGGCCGGGTTGTACGCCGCCGATACCTGGGAGGTGGACACCGACACCTGGTTGACCGCGTCCGCCCGCTACAACCACGCGACCGTCAGCAACCAGCTGCGCCGCGACGGTGAGCCGCAGCCTGCCGAGACGTTCAGCTATCGCAAGCTCAATCCCGCCGTCGGCATCGCGCGCCGCGTGGGTGGCGGCTGGACGCTGTTCGCCAATCTGTCGCAGAGCAACCGGGTGCCGACCGTGATCGAACTGGGTTGCGCCGATCCCGAACAGCCATGCCGCTTGCCGGTCGGTCTGCAATCGGACCCGTACCTGGCGCAGGTCGTGTCCCGCACCGCCGAAGCGGGCGTCCGCTGGAAGGGGGCGCGCGGCGCGGCGGCGGTATCGGTGTACCGCACTGTTAATCGCGACGACATCCTGTTTCGCAGTGCCGGCATCGCACAGCAAGGCTACTTCTCCAACTTCGACCGCACACGCCATCAGGGCGCGGATCTGAGCGCGAGCTACCGGATCGGTGATTGGTCTGCGCGATTGAGCTACAGCTATCTGGACGCCGTGTACGACGCGGAAGGTGACCTGTTCACAGGCACGCGCAACGTTCATGTGACGCCCGGAACTCGCCTGGCGGGGCTGCCGCGCAATACACTGAAGCTCGGGCTGGAGTGGAGCGCGATGCGGCACTGGTCCGTCGGCGCCGACCTGACAGCGTTGTCCGATATGGCGACGCAGGGTAACGAGGACGGCAAGGCCGCGCCGGTATCGGCCGACTGGCGCGTGCGCGGTTACGTCCTGGCCGGCCTGCACGCCAGCTATCGGCCGGATTCGAAATGGGAGTGGTATCTGCGTGTGAACAACGCGTTCGATCGCCGTTACGAGACCTTCGGCGCCGTCGCCGCGGACATGTTCCCGAACGGCGCCTTGCAGCAGCAGGGTATCGAGGCCCAGCAAGCCCGGTTCGTCGCACCCGGCGCGCCACGTTCTGTGGCGGCCGGTCTGCATTACCGCTTCTAGAACTGATACTGGGCGCTCGCGCCGATCAACCAGTTCCGTCCAGGCGCCGCCTCGTAATAGCGCTTGTTGGTGTCGCCGACGATCAGCGAACCGACATACTGCTTGTCCAGCAGGTTATTCAAGCGTACGAACTGTTTGAAGCGCCAGCCATGCCACTGCTGGTTGGCGTTGACGCGCGCATTGAGCACACCATATCCCGGGGCCGCCTTGTCGGCATTGGCATCGTCCGCGTAGATTTTGCTGCTGGCGACAGCTTCCAGTGCGGCGCCAAAGCGGTTGGCGCTGTCCTTCCAAGCCAGCTCGCCGTAGGCGTTGGCATTCGGGATGCCGGGCAGGCGGCTGCCTTCGGCGACCGCGCCAAAGGCGTGGTCGTAGACCGCGCGCAAACTGGTCAGCGCCACGTGCGCGCTCAGGCCGTGGTTCCAGGTGGTGTCCAGCGACAGCTCCATCCCTTGGCGCAGCGTGCTGCCGGCATTGCGGTAGCTGGTGCGGCCACCAACGCTGCTGTCGACCACCAGCTCGTCACGCGTGCGGACCTGGAATACAGCCGCATTGATGCGCGTTCCCTCGTTCAGCCGCGCCTTGATTCCGGTTTCAAGATGGGTGCTCTGCGACGCCTGCAAACGGAAGTTGAAGCCGCCGCCGGTACCGGAGTAGAACAGTTCATTGAGCGTTGGCGTTTCGAAGCCGCGCGCGGCGCTGGCATACACGTTCAGCGCTGGCGAGAGGCGATATAGCAGGCCAAGCACCGGCGTGGTATGGCTGTATTCGAGGCTGCCGCTGTCATTGCCGTTGCTGAGGAAGCGATCGGCCACCGATATCTTCACACTGCTATGGCGCAGGCCCGCGCTCACCATCCATGCGCCGGACTGCCATTCGGCCTGCACGTACGGATCGAGGCTGGTGACTTTGTCGTTTTCGTCGCGTCGCAACGCGCCCTTCACGCCGAACTGAGTGCCGATGAAGTTCTCATAGCCCCGGCGTGCGTCGCTGGAGCGGCCGTATTCCAGGCCGACGGTGGTACTAAGCTTGCCGCCCGCCAGTTCGCCCGAGTGCAGCCAGTTCAGGTCCGTGCCGTGGAAGTCGCGGTCGAAGTCGACCACGCCGCCGGAATGCGTGGCCGGCGCCTGGAAGGCTTTGGAGAAGGCCTGATACTGGATAACGCCGCGATTGCCGCCATAGGCGGTCATGCGCAGGCGGTCGTCGCCGAAGCGCTGCTCCCAGCTGGCGCCGATCTGCTGGTGGTCAATGCTCTTGCGGGTGTTGTAACGGTCGGCCAGCGTGCGCTTCGGATTCTGCGTATCGGTGGTATCGATCTCGCCGGCGCGCGGATCGCGCTGGTAGGTGGCCCAGGTCACGCCCAGCGCGTCCTGGGTGTCGTCCTGGCGCAGCGCGTTGCCGATGATGGTCAGGCTGGCGCCGGCCATCGGCGCCAATGTCAACTTGGCGAACGCCTGGTCGCGCGTGGCGGCGCTGTGGGCGCGATAGCCGTCCGTTTCGAAGCGGGACGCATCCAGCACGTAGCCGATGCCGGCCTGCTTGCCTTGTGCGTTCAGATCGGCCTTGCGGCTGCCGTAGCTGCCGGCGGTCAGCGCTGCTTCTACCGTTGGTGCACCTTCGCCGTCGCGCGTGAACATCTGGATCACGCCACCCGAGTGGTTGCCGTAGATGGCGGAGAAGGGGCCGCGCAGCACTTCGATACGCTCGGCCATATCGAGATTGAAGGTGGCGGCCTGGCCCTGGCCGTCCGGCATGCTGGCCGGGATGCCGTCGGCGATCAGGTGCACGCCGCGCACGCCGAAGGCCGAGCGGGCGCCGAATCCGCGCGAGGAGATTTGCAGGTCCTGCGCGTAGTTCTGGCGATTCTGTGCCACCAGGCCGGGGACGGCGGCCAACGCCTCGCTGGCGTTGACGCGTGCCTGGCTGTCGCGGATGCGTTCAGCGTCGACGACGTCGATGGCGGCGGGCATATCGAACACCGTGTGCCCGACGCGGGTGGCGCTGACCACCACCTCCGCCGGCCGTGCGGCGTCGTCGGCTGCGATGACGGCGCCGCTCAGGGCAAACAGCGCGGCCACCGAATTTAATTGGAAAAGGGCTTGCTTCATATTGTCTCCGTTTTGGTCTGTGTTATGCCGGACCACTAAGCAATATACCTGCCATCCCGGTTTTCCGGTGGCACGCCGATTGCAACGGTCATCGCATTTTCCTGAAAGGTGATCACCATGAACAGCTCTCGCATCTTGTCTTACCTGGCGTTTTTGCTATGCGGCCCCGCGATGGCCGCCCCCTTTGCCTATGTGCCGAACGAGAAGTCGGGCAGCATCAGCGTGATCGATACCGCCACCGATTCCGTGCTGCGCGAGATCGCCGCAGGCAAGCGGCCACGCGGCATCGCGGCCGATCCAGCCGGCGCGCGCCTGTACGTGACCGATGCAGCCAGCAATGCGCTGCTGGTGATCGATACCGCCAGCGGCGCCGTGGCGCGCCGCATCGCGCTGGGGAAATCGCCCGAGGGCGTGAGCGCATCGGCGGACGGTCGATATGTGGCGGTGGCGGTTGAGGAGAGCAACAGCGTCACCCTGATCGAGGCGGGCACCGGACAGGTGCTGGCGGATATCGCGGTGAAAGGCAAGAACCCGGAGCATGCGGTCTTCAGCCCGGACGGCCGCTGGTTGCTCGTCAGCGCGGAGGAGGCGGAGCAGGTCGATGTGATCGATGTCGCCGCGCGGCGCCAGACCGGCGCGGTGGCGGTGGGCCTGCGGCCGCGCGGCATGGGCTTCAGCCCCGATGGCGCCCGCGCCTATGTCGCTTGCGAATTGGCGGGAGCCGTGTACGTGGTCGACATGGCGACGCTGGCGACGACGGTGCGCATCCCTGCCGGGAAGAACGCCAACGGTATCGTCGTGCATCCCGGGGGCCGGCAGGTCTATGTATCGAACGGCGCGGACGCCAACGTGATGGTGATCGACACCGCCACCAATACCGTCAGCGCCACCATTGCAGTTGGCAAGCGACCCTGGAACATGGCGCTGACGCCGGACGGCGCCAAGCTATATGTGGCCAACGGCCGCTCCAACAGCGTATCCGTGATCGATACCGCCGCTGCGGCAAAGCGGGCGGATGTCGCGGTGGGCGAATTGCCTTGGGGCGTGGTGATCCGCTGAGACGCTGTTCCATCGGCAGACACCTGTTCCAAACCTGAACAGGTGTCACGGCACCGGTACAGCACTCCCCAGCCGCTCCCCCCTGTATTTCAAGCGCGGCACGGGGAAAAGCGAAGCTGGCACGGTGCTTGCGAAAAGGAGAGCACGCAGTACCTACCGCCGCCTCGCGCGGCCTCATAACCACAGCAGAAAGAGGACGACATGAATCTCGCAGACATCAGCAAATTGGGCGTTGCCAATCCATTCAAACAACGCTACGACAACTACATCGGCGGCAAATTCGTCGCGCCGGTCAAGGGCGAATACTTCGGCAACGTCACGCCGATCACCGGCCAGGTTTTCTGCGAGGTGGCCCGCTCCACCGCTGAGGATATCGAGCTGGCGCTGGACGCCGCCCACGCCGCCAAGGACGCATGGGGCAAAACCTCGCAGACCGAGCGCGCCAATATCCTGAACAAGATCGCGGACCGCATGGAAGCCAACCTGGCGCTGATCGCCACCGCTGAAACCATCGACAACGGCAAGCCTATCCGCGAAACCACGGCCGCCGATATCCCATTGGCGATCGATCACTTCCGCTACTTCGCCGGCTGCATCCGCGCGCAGGAAGGCTCGGTCGCGCAGATCGACTCCGAAACCTACGCCTATCACTTCCATGAGCCGCTGGGCGTGGTCGGCCAGATCATCCCATGGAACTTCCCTATCCTGATGGCGGTGTGGAAGCTGGCGCCGGCGCTGGCGGCCGGCAACTGCGTGGTGCTCAAGCCCGCCGAGCAGACCCCCGCCTCCATCATGGTGCTGCTGGAAGTGATCGCCGACCTGCTGCCGCCTGGCGTGCTGAATGTGGTCAATGGCTTCGGCCTGGAAGCGGGCAAGCCGCTGGCGTCGAACAAGCGCATCGCGAAGATCGCCTTCACCGGCGAGACGGGCACCGGCCGCCTGATCATGCAGTACGCAGCGCAGAACCTGATCCCCGTCACGCTCGAACTGGGCGGCAAATCGCCGAACATCTTCTTCGAAGACGTGATGGATGCGGACGATGCATTCTTCGACAAGTGCCTGGAAGGCTTCGCGATGTTCGCGTTGAACCAGGGCGAGGTGTGCACCTGCCCATCGCGCGTGTTAATCCAGGAATCGATCTACGAGAAATTCATTGAGCGCGCGCTGGCCCGCGTCGCGGCGATCAAGCAGGGAAATCCTCTGGACGCCAGCACCATGCTGGGCGCGCAAGCCTCGCACGAGCAGTTGGAAAAGATCCTGTCGTATATCGACATCGGCAAGCAGGAAGGCGCTGAGCTGCTGGCCGGCGGTGGCCGCAGCATGCAGGGCGGCGACATGAAGGAAGGCTACTACGTGCGTCCGACCGTCTTCAAGGGCCACAACAAGATGCGCATCTTCCAGGAAGAAATCTTCGGACCGGTGGTGTCGGTGACGACTTTCAAGGATGAAGCGGAAGCGCTGAGCATCGCCAACGACACCTTGTATGGCCTGGGCGCAGGCCTTTGGACGCGTGATGGTTCGCGCGCCTTCCGTGTCGGCCGCGCGATCCAGGCTGGCCGCGTGTGGACCAATTGCTACCACCTGTATCCAGCGCATGCGGCGTTCGGCGGTTACAAGCAGTCGGGTATCGGCCGCGAGAACCACAAGATGATGCTGGACCACTACCAGCAGACCAAGAACCTGTTGGTCAGCTACAGCCCGAACGCACTGGGCTTCTTCTGACCATGGACCACGTCATCGCCCGCGTTACGGCCACCCAGGCGGCGCTCGACCTGATCGCTCTCCTGCGCGGCCGCCACGGGCCGTTGATGTTCTTCCAGTCCGGCGGCTGCTGCGACGGCAGCACGCCGATGTGCTACCCGGCCGGGGAGTTTGCCATCAGCGACACCGATGTCTATCTCGGCAATCTGGACGGGACGCCGTTCTACATGGGCAGCGAGCAGTTCGAGTACTGGGAACACACGCAGCTGATCATCGACGTGGTTGACGGGAACGGCGGCATGTTCTCGCTCGATAACGGCACGGGCAGGCGCTTCCTGACCCGTTCGCGCCTGTTCAGCGACGAAGAGCTGGCGGCTTTGAGACCGCCCGCCTAGCAGCACACCGCAGCAAACCAAAACATAATAACTGGAGAAGATTGTGCAGAAAAATGTCATCGCAACGCTGGTGGGGATTTCCTTCCTGTCGCTGGCACAGGCGGCCGACGTCTCGTCGGCCATGCTGAAGAACGCGGCATCCAGCACCGACAGCGTGCTGTCGTTCGGGATCGGATCGGAGGGACAGCGCTATTCGCCGCTGACCCAGGTGAACACCAAGACCGTGGCGAAGCTGGTTCCGGCGTGGTCATTCTCGTTCGGGGGCGAGAAGCAGCGTGGCCAGGAATCGCAACCGCTGATCTACAACGGCAAGATGTTCGTCACCGCGTCGTATTCGCGCATCTTCGCCGTGGACCTGAAGACCGGCGCAAAGCTGTGGAAGTATGAGCACCGCCTGCCGGACGGCATCATGCCTTGCTGCGATGTGGTCAACCGCGGCGCGGCCTTGTTCGGCAACCTGGTCATCTTCGGCACGCTCGACGCGCAGCTGGTGGCATTGGATCAGAACACCGGCAAGGTCGTTTGGAAGGAAAAGGTCGATGACTATGCGGCCGGCTACTCGATGACAGCCGCGCCGTTGATTGCCGACGGCGTGCTGCTGACCGGTGTCTCCGGCGGCGAGTTCGGCATCGTCGGCCGCGTGGAGGCGCGCAATCCTCTGACGGGCGAGTTGTTGTGGACCCGGCCCACCGTCGAGGGACACATGGGCTACCGCTACGACAAGGACGGCAAAGCCATCGAGAACGGCATTTCGGGAACGCTGAACAAAAGCTGGCCGGGCGATTTGTGGAAGACCGGCGGCGCCTCCACCTGGATGGGCGGCACCTACGACGCCAAGACCGGGCTGGCCTACTTCGGCACCGGCAATCCGGCGCCATGGAACAGCCACCTGCGCCCCGGCGACAATCTGTACTCATCGTCGACGGTGGCGCTGGACGTGAAGACGGGCCAGATCAAATGGGCTTACCAGAACACGCCCAACGATTCGTGGGACTTCGACGGTGCCAACGAATTCGTCACCTTCGACATGGACGGCAAGCGCTATGGCGGCAAGGCCGACCGCAACGGCTTCTTCTACGTGATCGACGCGAACAACGGCAAGCTGCAGAACGCCTTCCCGTTTGTGAAGAAGATCACCTGGGCGTCGAGCATCGACATCAAGACCGGCCGTCCCAACTTCATCGCCGCCAATCGTCCGGGTGACCCGACCAAGGGCGAGGAAGGCAAGAAGGGCAGCACGGTATTTGCGGCGCCGGCCTTCCTGGGCGCGAAGAACCAGATGCCGATGGCCTACAGCCAGCAGACCGGTTTGTTCTACGTACCCGCCAACGAGTGGGGCATGGATATCTGGAATGAGCCGATCAGCTACAAGAAAGGTGGCGCTTACCTGGGCGCGGGCTTCACCATTCGTCCGCTGTTCGACGACTACATCGGCGCACTGCGCGCGGTGGATCCCAAGTCCGGCAAGATCGTCTGGGAGGTCAAGAACAATGCGCCGTTGTGGGGTGGCGTGATGACGACGGCCGGTGGGCTGGTGTTCTATGGCACACCGGAAGGCTACCTGAAAGCGCTGGACGCGAAGAGCGGCAAGGAGCTGTGGAAGTTCCAGACCGGCTCCGGCGTGGTGGCGCCTCCCGTCACTTGGCAGGATGGCGATACGCAGTATGTGGCGGTGGTTTCAGGCTGGGGCGGTGCGGTGCCTTTGTGGGGTGGCGAAGTAGCGAAGAAGGTGAACTTCCTTGAGCAGGGCGGCTCGGTGTGGGTCTTCAAATTATCGACCAAGTAAAGATCTCTTGTAGTTTTTTGGGCGGCTTCGGCCGCCTTTTTTTTTCGATCAGATTTTGAACAGTGCGACGGAACGCATGATAAGTTTTTGCACAAGGCCTTTTTTCATAAGGCTTGCTTCTCCCTGTGGCGATGCGCGGGCACGCAAATTGCGATATGCGAGTTGCATCGCCCGATGTATGAAAACAATACTGGAGACATAAAAATGAAAAAAATTCTAATGATCGGCGCACTGACTGCGACGGGTATTCAAGGCGCACAGGCTGTCGATTTCAAGGCTGGGGACTGGAACGCATCAATAGGCGGCATCGTCAACGCCTACTACACGCAAGTGTCATGCAATGGTGACGCTGTCGGCGGGCTGGCGCTGGGCAGCAAGGGGCTGGGCTGCGGCGGCGAAAATAATCGCACCACGATCGGCAATGGCCTGCTGCCGAATGGCCTCGTCACGTCGGCCACGTCGAAGCAAGGCGATTACGACGTCAAGGCGCTGATCGGCATCTATAACGCCACCGCCACCGACAGCGCGATCGCGGTCAACAGCGGCGTCGACGTGCGCCAGGCCTACTTCACGTTCGGGAACGCACAGATGGGCACCATCAAGCTTGGACGCGACAACGGCATCTTTGGCGCCGGCGCCATCTTTTCCGACATGACGCTGATCGGCGCGGGCGCACCTGTTCAGGCGACGCAGCGCGGCCGTGTGACGCTGGGCCACATCGGCGCCGGCTACAGCTATGTGGGCTATTACGGCCAGATCGCCTACAGCGCGCCGAAGTCGGCGTCGGGCATCGGCTTCGACGCGGCGCTGGTCAGCCCTGTGGCCGATACACCTATCGTTGCGGCGCCGGTGTATTCGTCGAAATCGAGTCCGCAGGTGCAGGCGCAGCTCAGTTATGCGGTCGATGGTTTCAAGGGCTGGCTGGGCGCCAAATCGCAGAAGTTCAGCGCCACCGCGCCGGGCGTCAAGGATTTCACGATGACCGGCGTTGAAGCCGGAGCTTCGTATCAGGCCGGCCCGCTGGGCGTGCTGGCCAATTTCCAGGGCGGCAAAGGACTGGGCATCCTGTCCGATGCAGACCAGGGCGATACCAAGTCCAAGGCGTACTTCGTGCAGGCTACCTATAAGACTGCGGACAAGGTCAAGGTCGGCCTGAGTTATGGCATCAGCCGTAACGACGACAACACGGCGGGCACCGGCGGCCTGAAATCGAACGCCAACCTGACCTGCGGCGTGTACTACTCGATGACCAGCGCGATCACGCTGGTTGGCGAGATCGGCCAGACTCGTTCCAAGGGCTTCGCCGGCGGCGAGGGCAAGATGAACGGCGCTTCCCTCGGCGGTATCATCTTCTTCTGATGAGGGCCACGCTGACCTGCGTTCTGTGTCTGCTGGCCGGTGTGCTGGCGCTGGTGCTCGGCGCCACGCCGGCGCAGGCCGGCGTGCTCACGCGCGCCGAGATGGCTCGTCGTTTCCCCGCGCCGCTGATGGTGGGGGAACGCGAAGCCGATTTACCGGTATGGCCGCTGTTTAAGCAGAACGCCACGGCGACCGAGTTGGTGGGCTATGTGTTCGAGTCGATCGACCTGGCGCCGATACCAGGTTTTTCCGGTGTGCCGCTTAACCTGATGGTGGCGATCGATCCCAAAGGCACCTTTATCGGCGTCGAGGTGTTGTCGCATCACGAGCCGGTGTTCCTGGATGGGCTGGGCGAGGCGCCGCTCTATCAGTTCGTCAAGCAGTACAAGGATCTCTCGCTCAAGCAGAATATCAGCATCGAGACCGGCGGGCACCGCGTCCGCCATCCCGACGCGGCACATGCGTATATCGACGGCGTGTCCAAGGCCACGGCATCGGTACGCATCATCAACCAGAGCGTGCTGGCCGCCGCGCTCAAGGTCTCGCGCAAGAAGCTGGGCTTTGCAGCCGGCCGCGATCCCGATCAGATCGCGCGGGTGCGGCCGGACGTGTTCGAACCGCTGGATCTGAAACGGATGATGGCGGACGGCCTGGTTCAGCGTCTGCGCGTGAGCAATCGTGACATCGAGCGGTTGTTCGCCGGCGGCCCGGGCGCCGGCCTCGATCCGCAGGCGCTGGCTCAACCGGACGACACCTTCATCGACTTGTACCTGGCCTTCGTTTCCGTGCCGTCGATAGGCCGGAATCTGCTGACGGCGGCCGGCTGGCGCAAGCTGCAGGGCCGCCTGGAGGAGGGCGACCACGCGCTGATCGTGATGTCATCCGGCCGTTACAGCGTCACGGGAGATGACTTTGTGCGCGGCAGTGTGCCGGACCGTATCCTGCTGCGGCAGGAAAAGCTGCCCATCGATATGCGCGACCTGGATCTTGACGTGAAGTTGGCCCTGCCGCTGGAGGTGGGCAGCGTGACCATCTTCCGTGTGATCGGCCAGGCGGGGCTTGATCCGGCTTCGCCCATGGATTTCGCGCTGCCGGTCACCCGCAACAAGGGCATTGTCTATCCCGAGCGTATAACGCGTGAATTGAGCCTGCGTTACACGCTGCCCCAGCGCCTGTTGACCAAGGTCGAAGACAACAGCAAGTCCTGGCCGGGTATCTGGAGCGCGCGGCGCTGGGAGCTGGCGACGCTGGCGGCCGGGCTGGCGGTGTTGAGCGTCGCGTTGACCATGCAGAAGCGCTTGACGGCCAAGGGTTCGCGTTTTAACTGGTTCCGCCGCGCCTATCTTGTCTTCACCGTGGGCTTTGTCGGCTACTACGCACAGGGCCAGCTTTCAATCGTCAATGTCACTGGCGTGGTGCAGGCGTTGTGGGCGCGCCGCAGCCTGGAGTTTCTGCTGTTCGATCCGATGACGGTGGCGTTGTGGGTATTCGTGCTGGTGTCGTTGCTGGTGTGGGGGCGCGGCACATTCTGCGGCTGGCTGTGCCCCTTCGGCGCATTGCAGGAGCTGACGGGGAAGCTGGCGCAGTGGATGCACATACCGCAGTTGCGCATCAGGCATCGAACGGACGCGCGGCTCAAGTACCTCAAATACGTGGCGCTGGCCGCGATTGTCGCCAGCGCCTTCTTTTCCAATGAGCTGACGGATAAGTTGGTGGAGCTGGAACCGTTCAAGACCGCGATCACCCTGAGCTTTGTGCGTAGCTGGCCGTACGTCGCATACGCGGTCGGGTTGCTGTTGGCCAGTGGCTTTGTCTATAAATTCTTTTGCCGTTACCTGTGTCCTTTCGGCGCCTCGCTGGCGCTGCTGGGCAGGTTTCGGCTGATTGACTGGATACCGCGTTATAAGGATTGCGGCGCGCCGTGCCAGACCTGCCGTCATCGCTGCGACTATCAGGCGATTTCGCCATCCGGCGCTGTGGCGTATGACGAGTGCTTCCAGTGCATGGACTGCGTCGTGATCTATGAGAGCGACGAGAAGTGCGCGGTACGCATCCTGGAGATCAAGCGTCATCGCACCATACCGATCCAGCCCGCCGCAAGGAGCCGCATATGAAGAGACGTACCTTTATCGCCAGCGCCGTCGGAGCGATCGGTGGTGTGTCCGCCTGCGCATGGCGCGGGAGCGACACGCTGCACAGGGGCGCCGCACTGGCCTTCGGCACGACGATTTCGATCTCGGTGGTGCACGAAGATGCGGAACTTGCGGGACGCGCGATTGCCGATGGCTTGAAGGCGGCGCAGGGCATCGATCGCCTGATGAGCATCTATCATCCCGGCAGCCAGGTATATCAGCTCAATCGCGACGGTATATTGTCCCGTCCCGATGCGCGCTTACTGGAAGTGCTGAACCAGGCGGCGCAACTGTCGCAGTTGAGCGAGGGTGCCTTCGATGTGACCGTGCAGCCTTTGTGGCGGCTGTATTCCGAATCGGCGGCACGCGGCGGGCTGCCGTCGGACGCGGAGCGTCGCCGGGCGCAAGCCTTGGTCGGCTGGCGTCATTTGGAGATAGGCGACGCCGCCATTCGCTTCCGCAAGGAGGGGATGGCGCTCACGTTGAACGGCCTGGCGCAAGGTTACGCGGCGGATCAGGCGTTGGCGGCGGTGCAGGCGCATGGGATACGCCACGCATTGCTCGATACCGGGGAGTTTGTCGCGCGCGGCCGGAAATCCCGAAGCCACCCGTGGATACTGGGCGTACGTGATCCGCGCGATGTCAACGCCTTGGCGGCGACTTTGTATGCGCAGGGCTGTAGCGTCGCCACCTCAGGGGATTACGAATGCACCTTCACGCCGGATTACAGGCATCACCATATCTTCGATCCGGCGGCCGGTGATTCGCCGGACGAATTGGCGAGTGTTACGGTACTGGCGCCGAATGCGATGCTGGCTGATGGCCTGTCCACCGCGTTCATGGTCATGGGATGGGAGCGGGCCAGCGCACTCGCATCGCGGCTGCCCGCCGTCGACCTGATGGCGATCGACAAGCAAGGGCGCGAGAAACGGTCCGCCGGCTTTCCTTCGGACGCTTGAGGATGCGCTGCTCGTTACTTCAAGTTCGGCACCTTGCGGTAGATGGTGTTACGCGATACGCCAAGCGCGCGCGCCGTTGCCGAGACGTTGCCGCCGTGGGCTTCCAGCGATTTGAGGATGACCGATTGCTCCATCTCCTCAAGATTGGCGCCGCTGGCGACGATGCGCTCGGCGCGAATGTCGTTGTTGGCGACTGGCGATTGCTCGATATCGTCGAGGAAGTCGTCAGGCATGTGCCGAAGGCAGATTTCATGCTCGTCGCCGGCCATCACGATCGCGGTGCGCAGCAGATTGGTCAGTTGGCGGAAGTTACCCGGCCAGCGATGGCGCCGGAACAGCTGCAGGATCTCATCGGACACGTGATAGCGGCCGTTGTTCGACTCGGTGGACAGGATCTTCTTGACCACGGTCTCGAGATCGGTACGCTCGCGCAGCGGCGGCAGCTTGACCACCAGGCCATTGAGGCGGTAGTAAAGGTCTTCGCGGAACAAGCCCTTGGCCATGCGGTCGCGCAGATTATGGTTGGTCGCGCAGATCAGGTCCACGTTCACGGGAATGGATTTGTCGCTGCCAAGCGGCGTGACCATGCGCTCTTGCAGCACGCGCAGCAGGCGCGCTTGCAGGCTGAATGGCATGTCGCCGATTTCATCGAGGAACAGGGTGCCGCCATTGGCTTGCAGGATTTTGCCGGTCGCGCCCTTCTTGCGCGCGCCGGTGAAGGCCCCGTCTTCATAGCCGAATAGTTCGGACTCGATCAGCGTTTCGGGTATCGAGGCGCAGTTCACCGCGACGAAGGGGCTCATCCCGCGTGGCGAATCGTTGTGAATCGCCTGCGCCAGCAGCTCCTTGCCGGTGCCCGTCTCGCCCATGATCATGATGGGGATGTCGCGCCCCAGGACGCGGGTGACTTTTTCGATCACCAGCTCCAGTTGCTGGTCGCCGGTGCGCAGGTAGCGCAGGCCGGACAGCCTGCGCGCGGTGGCCGCCGCCTGGTTGGCCGCCACCGCGGCATTGGCCGGCGGGGCGCGTTCGGTCGTCAGGGATTGCTGGAAGACGCTGTTGGATAGCCGCAGCTGCGCGCGCCCATATACGCGCACGCCACTGTGCATGCACAGGTTCAGCAGGCCTGGCGACGCCGTGCGATAGTGGTCGTACAGCGCGGACACCGGCAGTCCAAACAGGGAGCTGAAGGTATGCGATTGCAACGCGGCGAAGGGGAGGCCTAGCTGAAACAAGCCGTTGCGGTTGGCGGCCAGGAAGCGGCCACCGGGGCTGAACGAGGCGATGCCCTCCATGAGCGTACCGATAAACTCCGGGCGCGCATGGAAGTGCAGCGTGATCGCTTCTTCGAACGTTGCGGAGAACAGCTGGTTCTCGATCATCAGCGCGGACATGCGTACCAGCGCCATGGTGTGCTTGTGATAGCTGCGCTGGTCGCCAGAGACATCGAGCACGCCGACCACATTGCCCAGGTGGTCGGAGATGGGCGCGGCCGAGCAGGTGAGGAAGTGGTTGGCGGACAGGTAGTGCTGGTCCGCGTGGACCAGCGCCGGCGAACGTTCCGCGATGGCGGTGCCGATGGCGTTGGTGCCGCGGCTTTGCTCCGACCATGCGACGCCAGGCTGCAGGGCCACGCGGCTGGCTTTTTCCAGGAAGTCGTCGTCGCCCAGTGAGTGGACGATGACGCCCTTGGCGTCCGTGAGGATCACCATATTGTGGGTGTTGACGATTTGCTGGTACAGCGTCTCCATCGCCGGAATGGCGTGGGCGTGCAGCAGGCGGTTTTGTTCTATAAGCAGCGACAGATCATTGTGTGCCAGCGGGCTGTAGTCGGGCGGGGACTCCGGGGATAACCCATACTTCTGTGATCGCTGATGCGATGTCTCGATGATTTGCGGCATATTGTCTGCCCACGCCTTGCTTGCAGGGGTGGTGTTCAGATCTGGAGCAGTCTGGCGTTCCATATAGGTCTCTTTGTCTCCGGCGGCCGTTATCGGCTCTGCTTTGCCTGCAAGGGTGTTCCATAATGTAGCACCTGTGCAGAATGTGAGCAAAAGCTGCGCGTTAAGCTGTTGCTGTCAGGGGTATAAGCAAACAGGGTGCCAGCGAAAAATAAACCTTGGCAGTTCCATCAGGTCTTTGCTATAGTTCGCCTCCCCGCAAAACGCAGCATGCAAATGCAGCGAAGAGCGGAGAAAAAAACAGGCTTGACGAGATAAACGAAACACTTCATAATCTTGCCTCTTCGCTGATGAACACAACGCTTCTTCAGCAAGCAGTACCGAATAAAGTTCTTTAAAAATTAACAGTCGATAAGTGTGGACGTTTGATGAAAGTGCACAGCAGACTAGTTCTGCTGATACTTAAAATATCAAATGTTCACAAGAAGTAATGAAATAGGCGCTATGAAAATAG
>NZ_WWCX01000096.1:0-24044 GCF_009857655.1 Duganella vulcania | reverse complement strand
GCCGACGCGGCGGCAGGCTACAGCGCCGATCAGCAAGGCGCGCGCCAGCAGCGCGCCGGACGCGACCGACGCGACCACCACCGGGCCGCGCGGCGCCAGGGTGACCAGCGCGTACGCCAGCGCCAGCAGCAACGGCAATTGCAAGGCGCTTTCCAGATGCTTGCCGCCCGAATTCCACAAGATCGGCGTCGACAAGCCCCAGGTGATGTAGGCGGGCATGGCCAACGCCAGAATCGCGAAGATCGGCCCCGATGCCAGCCAGCGTCCGCCATACACGGTGGCGATCAGGTCCGGCGCGAGCACGGCCAGGGCGACAAACATCGGCGCGATCACGATCCAGATGACGGCCAGCACCGAGACGTAGGCGTCGCGCAGGCGCGCCACATCGTCCTGCAGGCGCGCGCCGGTCGCCAGAAACGCCGGTTGCAGCGCGCTGAGAAACAAGGCGTTGGGCGTGTTCGCCAAATTGTAGGCCACGTTGTAGACCCCGACCGCGTGCGCGGTCAGATAGCGGCCAAGGAAAATGCGGTCCAGATTGTTCAGGAACCAGTTGCACAGATTGGTCACAAAGACGGTCGCGCCCACCTGGGTGAACTCGCGCGCGCCGGCATACCAGAACAGGGGACGCACCGAATGCGGATGGCGTAGCCAGCTGAGCAATAGTGCCGACGCGCTCTGCGCCAGCCAGGCCGCCACCAGCGCCCACACGCCGGCGCCCAGATAGGCGCACGGAATACCTACCACAATATAGCCGATCAGATAACTGGCCACCTGGATGATATTGAGCGCGCGAAAATCCATCTGCCGCCGCAGCAGGCTGCTGGCCGGCGCAGTGACGGCGTTGAGCACGCAGGTCAGGCTCAGCCAGCGGACGATGGGCGCCACCGCGGGCTCCCGGAAGTAGCCCGCCACCGCCGGCGCCAGCGCGAACAGCAGCACGCTGGCCACGCTGCCGGTCAGCAGCTGCCAGGTGAAGGCAAAGCGGACATCGCGGTCGTCGATGTGCTGGTTCTGGATCAATCCCCACGAAAATCCGAAGTCCGCCAAGAAATTACTGAAGGTCATCACCACCAAGCCCATGGCGAACAGGCCGTACACCTCCGGGCCCAGCATGCGCGCCAGGATCACCTGCGTGCACAACTGCAGGGCAAAACGCGCCACCGTCCCCACTGCCGCCCATTTGACCGCGGCCACGCTCTTGCGCTTGAGTTCACTGCCGGCGTTCATGCGCCGTACCGCCTGCGCGGGCGCCCTGCCGCTGCCGCCGGAAAAAAAAACGCCCCCAGGGGGGCGGCGGCAGGCCGCATCAGATAAGTCGAGTCAAATACCATAAATTCCCAGCAACGGCGCATCGTCCGCGTGCGCCATTATCCCGTGAACGTGCCGATCAGGCGCGCACGGTCCTTCGTATTCAGACTGTCGAGCAGCGCCTTGACAAACCGGCTCTGCACGCCATAAGCGCGCGGCAGGTCGGTGTCGATGGTCGACACCCGCACCAGCATGCCGTCGGGCACCGTCCCTTCCAGCCCGTAGCGCAGACGCTGCAGGCGCTGTTGAAAATCGGGCCGCGTCATCTTGTCGCCAATCGTGATCCAGTATGTGATCGGCTCGCTGCGGTTACCGCTGACCGCCAGCAACTGCTTGACCGGCAACACGCCGTAGCTGGTGCCCAGATTGACGAACTGGTCCTTCTTAATCTCAAAGCCCTGCGACGCATAACACACCTCCGGCCGGTGCACCCCCATGCCGTCGCCCTGGTCGCCGCCGTAGGCCATCGACAGCATGACGCGTTCGCCATCGGCATTGACGTAGGTGCGCGACAAGGTCTGGTTGTAAATCCGGTCCAGCCGCGCCTGGGTCTCGGGATCGACCTGCAGCGGCACCACCGAGGTGTCGACCTGCCAGTCGCCAAAGCGCTGCGGGATCAGGGTTTCCAGTTGCAGCTTTTCCCGGTGGTCAGCCATCTTCCGGGTCGGCGTGACCACGCGGGTCAGCCCTGCCGACGACACCATCAGCAGGCATAGCACCAAGCTGAGCGTAATTTTCTTTTCCATCATCCGTCCTATGCCGCGGCGGCGGCCGCGCGTTTTCTGACTATCCACTGCAGCATCGTATCCAGACTCAAGATCAGGACCAGGGCGGTAATGAACAGCACCATGCCGGCAAAGCCATGCAGGAATCCCTGGCCCGCCGCGTCGCCAAAGAAGTAGGTGATCAGCGTCAGCGCCATCACCCGTATCACGTTGGCCGAAAACGAGATCGGCACGATCAACAGGGCCAGCGAGATATTGCGGAATGGCGAAGTGTGGCGCACGACGTTCAGGTAGAACAGGCCCAGCGCCTCCAGCGTCAGCAAGGTCTGCAGGCCGGCGCAGGCGTCGGCCACCAGCAGCTGGTACTGGCCGATCTGCAGGATGACGCCGTTGCGCGCGATCGGAAAGCCCGCCATGAAGAGCAGATGCTCGGTGGCGTAGGACACCGCCATCTTCATCGGCATCGTCAACTGGCTCACCAGCGGCCCGGGCAGCGGCACCATGAACAGCATGAAGAAAAACGGGAACCAGACGGCAGCCAAGCCCCTGCCACCCCACATCAGCAGCACGATGGCAGCGCTCAGGCCGATGAGCGACAGGATCTCCATCGAGACAATCTGCTGAGAGCGTCCCAGCACATACAGCGCCAGCGACGGCAGCAGCAGCAGCCAGCCGGCCCGGGTGCCCGGCCGGCCGTCGCCGGCGGCCAGCAGCGCCGGCCATTGGCGATAGATCAGCCAGACCGACAGCGCCAGGATGATCGGGCCATGGGCCTGTTCCTCGGTGGACCAGATTCCGGTCAGCAGTCCGTACAGCGTCGGCACCGCCAGCACCAGAAAGCCCAACGCGATGGGCAGCCACAACGGCAACAGACGCTTGTCACTAAGGCGGTTCACCAGCGGTGTCCTGCGGCTTTGGGTTGTCATCAAAAATCAACCATGACCGAACCGACCACCTCGACGCCGTTCTGGCGCATCTGCTCGGCCATATTGCTGACGCCGGACATCCGCGTGCGGTTCTTGCGCGCGACCAGCAGCACGCCGCCGGCACGCGAGGCCACGGCCAGCGCGTCCGATCCGGCGGCAAACGCCGGCACGTCATACAGCACGACATCGTAACGCGCTTCGAGTTGTGCGTTCAGGCCGGCAAACGAAGCCCGGCTGAGCAGCTCGGCCGGGTTGGGCGGCAAGGTGCCCGCCCCCAGCACCGACAGCGCAACAAAGGCGTCCACCTTGGCAATGGCGTCCAGCTCGGCGCGACCAGCCAGCATATCCGACAAGCCCTGTTTGACCGACAGGTCGAAGACTTCCATCTGCTTGGGCTGGCGCAGGTTGGCATCGACCAGCAGGGTGTGCTCACCGAGCTGCGAAAACACCACCGCCAGGTTGGCGGCAAACAAGCTGGCGCCCTCCCCCGGGTCCACCGCCAGCACCACCAGCGATTTCCTGCCGCGCGCGAACCAGCGCAACATCAGCTGGCTGCGCACCGCGCGCAGCGCCTCGACCTGATGGCTGAACGGTTGATATGCCGCCACCAACAAGGGAGAGAAACGCCCCTCGCCCGGCTGCAGGTAGGGGTAGTCGAATTGACGGGCCAGTACTTGCTGGATATCGGCTTCGGTGATCAACCCCAAGCGTTGGGCCGCCTCGCCAAAGCGTATGCCCAGCTCTTTCTGCATGCGCAGGACGCGTTCAGCGTTTTCGGGCGTGATTTTTCCGGATTCAAGCAGCAGGCCGCCGATACTGGAGTCCGCCGGGCGCGGTGCCGCGGCCAAGGTGTTTACTGGTTGCATAGTCTTGGATTCCAATTTAGTTAAGGCGTAAACGACGCGGCAATATCGCATTCAATTTCGCCCCTGGGCTCCGCGCCGGCGTCCAGTCGACCACGCCGAAGACCGGAATATCCAGCGCCTCGCGCAGATCGGAGTCCGAGCGCACGCGACGGTTGAGCAGCTCGACCACCAGCGCCAGTCCGACACCGAAGAAGACGCCCAGGAACAGTGACAACAACACGTTGCGGACCACCTTGGGACCATCGGGTTCGATCGGCGGCACCGCCGGGTTCAGCACGGCGATGTCGGATTGCTCGGACTGGCCTTCGATCTTCGTTTGCGAGAAACGCTGCGACGCGGCGTCAAATGCGCGCTGCGCGCTTTCCACATCCTTGGCCAGCACGTTCATTTCATCGCGGGTGCGGTTCAGCTCCAGCACCTTGTTCTTTTGTGCCTGCAGCGCCTCCCGGATGGCGGCTTCGCGCTGCTGCAGTATCTGGGCATTGTTGCCCACGCTGCGCGAGGCGATACGGATCTGCTCGTCGAGGTCGTGGCGCAATTTGTCCACTTCGGCCTTCGCGCTCTGGTATTGCGGATGGTTGCGGTCCAGGCGCTGGGCGATCTCGGACAGCTTGGCCTCGGCGTTGCCTAGGCCCAGCTTCAGACTCTGAATCAGCGAATTGGCCGCCACGTCAGGCGACTCGCCCGAGCTGCCCTGGGCCATGCGCTGGCGCGACAGCGCCTCCATCAGCTGCCCCTGCGCGCCGACCAGCTGCGCCGACAGGTCATTGAGCCGGTTCGACTCGACATCGAGACGGTTGTCGACACTGACGATGCCGTTTTCCTGCTGGTATTTGGACAGCCGGCTCTGGGCTTTTTCCACGTTGTCGCGCAACATCTTGGTTTGCTCGTCGAAATACAGCGCGGCTTTCTTCATCGGCTCCACCTTGAGCTGGATGCTGACCCGCTGATACTGCTCCGCGAAGGCGTTGGCCACCGCCGCCACGAACTGCGGATCGGAGCCCTTGAAACTGATGTCGACCACGCTGCTCTCGCGCGACGGCACGATTTCCAGCTTCTTCTGCAACAGCTCGGCCAACCAGTCCCGCACCGACCCCACGCCGCCGGTGACGTCGTTATACTGCGCCACCACCGCCGGATTGTCGGCCAGCTTGAGCTGATCGACCACCATCAGCGCGACTTTCTTGCTGGAGACGATATCGATTTGCGTCGCCATATATCCAGGCAACAACTGCCCCGGCATGGTCAGTCCGGTCAGCGGATCCACGCCCTTGTAATTCATCAGCAACGTGCTGGTGGCCTTGTAGGTCTTCGGCAAAAGCAAACTCACGGTCAGGGCCGCCAAGACGGTGGCCAGCAGCGTGAAGAAGACGATCTTCTTGCGGGCGCCCAATATCAATAAAAATTGAGAGAAATTCATATGTGTACTTTCTAAGCTAAAACGGGTGGCTCGGCGCGACGGATCGCTGACACGCCATTAAAACAGGCTCTCTTTGACGTACACCACGTCATCGGCCTTGAGCAGGTCGTCCTGCTTGGCGTTGATGACTTGCACCACCCCCTGGGCATCGCGGCGCTTGATCACCATGCCGCGTTCGGTGCCACGGGGGGTTAAACCGCCACCGGTGGACAAGGCTTGCACCACCGTCATCGCCCGCTCCAGGCGGAAGGTGCCTGGCCGCTGCACTTCACCATAAATATAGAAGCGCGGCGCACGCTCCACATAAATAATGTCGTTGGCAGCCATCTCGACGTCCCGCTCCAGGTCGCCGCTGCGCAGCATCTCGACCAGATCCACGACGTCCTTGCTGACCTTGCCGTTGCGCTTACGGATCAGCGTCAGCGTATCACCGCCATCGGCACTGACCCCGCCAGCGACCGCGAGCATGTCGACCAGGCTGCGCTTGCCTTCCAGCGGGTAACGTCCCGGACGGAACACCTGCCCCAGCACCGACACCTGCTGACTCTGGATCGACGTCACGACCAGGTTGACCTGGGCTTTGCGCACGAAACCACCGCTTTCCAGCAGGCCAGCGATCTTCTTTTCCGCGCTGGAGACCGACAGACCGCCAAGCGCCACCTCACCGATCAGCGGGAAGGTGATCGCGCCGCTCTCGCTGACGCGGGTTTCCAGCGCCAGGTCGGGACTGCCGTACACCGACACCTTGATCGCGTCCCCCGGCCCCAGCAGCATGTCCGCCGCCATGGCGCCGTTCCCCATCCCAAGAGCCAGCAAGAGGCCCATCGCCCAACCTATCAGTCGTTTCATACGCTACCCGTTTATAGTAAAAATTATCCTGATCCGCCCCGCACCGCGGACGGGGTTATTTCAGCCCGGCCACACCACGCGCATTCGCCGAATCCGCGCTCGCCGCCGGCGTCGCCGCCGCGCCCTTGACCGGCGCCAGTGTCTTGTCCATATACTCGATCTTGGCCGCTGCGCGCAGACGCGCCAGCTCGGCGTCGGCGGTGTCCTTGTTCTTTTTATTGAATAAGAACTGCTCGATCTGCGCGGTCGATTGTTCCAGCGTCACAGGGGCGTCGCGCACGTCAGCAATCGAGATCAGCAACGAGCGCTGACCTTCCTTGATGATGAATAACTGCCCCTTGGGCAAACCCAGCAGGCGTGTCGAGAGTTCCGGCGGCAGCTCCGCGGTCGTGCGGGAGAGCTGGGTCCGGCTAAACTTGACTTTGTGCGCGTCCAGCCATGCCGCGACCTCGTCCAGCGACTTGGCCGCGTCCATGGCCGCCTTCAGATCAGCCGTCATGTCGGCGGTGGCGATCACCAGTTCCCGCATGTCGATCTGCTTACGGCGGGCAAAGAATTCAGGATGCTGCTCGAAATACGCCGCCACCTCCGCCGGCGTCGGCTTGGCCGGCGTGCCCAGACGTTTCTGCATGTACGACTGGGCGACGATCAGCGCCTTGGCGCGCTCCACCGCCTGCACCACCTTCGGATCGCGATCGAGCTTTTCCTTGGCGGCTTCGTTCAGCAGCAGTTGCCGGTCGATCAACGACTCCACCAGTTGCCGTTTAGCTTGCTCCTGCTGGGCCGCCTGCACGCCCGAGCGCTGCAACTCCTCATTGAGCTGCAACACGGTAATTTCTTCGCCGTTCACGCTGGCCAGCGCCTGGCCGGGCTTCTTTTCCTTCTCACCGCATGCGCTCAGTACGGCCAAGGCCGTCAACACCACGCCCGCGCACAGCAGGCGCCCGGAGGCACTCAGGGACGGGCGGCGAATCGGGCCGATGCTCTCAAGATGCTTCAAAATATTTCCTTTAAGAATTACTACCTTGATCGGAAGGCAATCACCGCGCCCTGCCGCCCCGGGCCTGGGACGAAGACCGGCAGCACGGGCCGGGCTGATTTTCGTCAAAAGTATGCGGTGGGCCTCAGCAATTGTCAATCTTGTAAATTTCTTGCTCGGAGAAAACCTATTGCCATTATCGACAACTTACAATGATACCAATCAAATGAGCAGACCAGCAACACCGCTGGCGGCATGCCACTCTAGCAACTGGCGATTAAGGCAAGCTTAATGCGTGACTGCCCGCCACGCTCAGTGCGCGTTTTCGCGCGCCAGCACCACTTTGACGGTGCGCAGGATAATCCAGATATCCAGCCACAGCGACCAGCTGCGCAGATAGTCCAGGTCATAGCGGATGCGCGCCTCCATCTTGTCCAGTGTCTCGGTTTCGCCGCGCAAGCCATTGACCTGTGCCCAGCCGGTAATGCCGGGCTTGACCTTGTGGCGCAGCATATACCCCTTGATTAGTTTGCGATATTGCTCGTTGTGGGCCACCGCATGCGGACGCGGCCCGACAATGCTCATTCTGCCCTGCAGCACATTGATGAACTGGGGCAGTTCATCGAGCGAGGTGCGCCGCAAGAATGCCCCCACGCGCGTCACCCGCTGGTCGTTCTTGGTGGCCTGCACCACGTGATCGCCATCCTCGACCGCTGTCATCGACCGGAATTTGTAGACGATGATTTCCTCGCCATACAGGCCATAGCGCCGTTGCCGGAAAATGACCGGCCCGGGCGAACTGAACTTCACCGCCAGCGCGATGACCAGCATGATCGGCAACAGCATCAACTGAATGACCAGCGCCAGCACAACGTCGCTGATCCGCTTGATCATGCTATTCAGGCCGGTAAACGGACTTTCGCAAATGGCGATGACCGGCATGCCGCCGACATTGTCGAAACGCGCCTGCATCAAGTCGAACACATAGATGTCCGGGAGAAAATACACCGACGCGGTGGTGTCTTGCAGTTCATCGAGCAGCTTGCGTATCCGCGGCTGGGCGGAGATCGGCTGACTGATGAAAATCATTTTGATATGGTGCTCGCGGACAAAGGGGGCAATATCCGCCATCTTGCCCAGCATCGGATGGTTCAGCGACGGCGGCCGGCGGTCCTCGGTGCGGTCGTCGAAGAAACCATGCACGCTCATGAACAAGTTGGGATTGGTTTCGATGGTGCGCGCGAATTTGATGCCGACATCGTTGGCGCCGATGATGGCCACCGACCGCACCTCCCTGGCCGCGGGCGACCCTGCCCCCATCCGCCGTGCCGCCAGATGGGTACCCAGCAAGATGAAGGGGGTCAACACGAACCAGGTCAGCACGACGGTTTCGTCGTAATGATACGCCAGGCCGCTGGCCATCCCAAGCAACCACAACAGCGCAGCGCTGACGATCCAGCCGACGAAAATGTCGCGGGAAAACGCCAGCGTGCGGCCGCTACGCCAGGTGCGGTAGGGGTCGAAGTGCGGATAGACCGCAGACGAGACAAAAAATGCCAGCACCATCAACACCAGCGAGTAGCCGGTGAAGGGCACGCCCAGCAACGCTGATATCAGGTAAAGCGACCCCATGATAATCAGAGGATCGACCACACGCTGAAAGAAGGAAATCAAAGGAATATCGTTGACCGTCATAGTAAGTCTTAAAACTGTGCACTGACGCTGAAGGAGGCACCATTCACGCGGTAATTGTTGGTGCCTACAAACGGGCTGCCGGTGCGGGATTCGCGGAAGACGCCCGCGTTCAGTTGCACAGCCTGCATGGGCGCGTAAGTCAACCCGGCGTTCACGCTGCGGGTCGAGTCCTCGATGGCCCCGGGCAATACCAGGCCATTGATGGTGTCGAATTGGCGCCGTTCCCGCCGCCACGACGCGTCGGCTCTGAGCTTGGCGGAAATATCCCAGCCCGCCGCCACGCTGACGCCCTTGTTGAAACTATTGCTGATGAACGTGCTTTCAACGGCGGAAAACTCGCGCCAGCCGGACAACGTCAGGCTCACTTTGCCCAACGGACGCCAGACCAGATTGCCCTTGCCGTTGGCGCCACTAGAGTTACGCTGCGAGAAAAACACGTGCTCCCGGCGCGCCCAGCCCACCAGCATCTGGAGCTGCGTGGTGCCGCTGAAGGCCCAGTTGACGTCGGCCTTCAACTCGTCCTGGGTGTATCCATCGTCCACCGTCGTGCTGCCGATCTGCCGGTGGTTGGGATAAGCGCCCTTCAGGTGACGCAGCTGCAGACCCACCCGGCTACCGCTGGAGGCCAGGAAATCGACACCGCCGAACGCCACATCCTCGGTATGGTTGTTATAACGCTGCGACAGCAGGTCGTAGGTAAATTTCTCTTCCGAATAGCCGCCGCGCACCTGCCAACTCGGATGGAAACGCCAGGCGCCATCGACGTATTCGCGGCGCTGCACCCGCAAGTTGCGCTCATTGCCGTGGAAATCGGTGAAGGGGGTCAGCGTCTGCGCGTACTTGCCGCCGACATGGCCTTCCAGGTGATTGCCCAGGTGCCACTCCAGCGCCGCCAGGAAATCCTTGCCATTATAGTTGAGCTGATCGTAATGCGAGAACTTGACGTTGCTGACCTTGGCCTGTCCCGTCAAGATCTGACGCCCCAGGGGCCGCTCGAACGAAGCGCCGACCGCGGTCTGCAACATGGTGTCGGAACGGCTGCCGGTGAAGCCCGGCGCCTCGTCGGGAAGGCGGAACAGATTATCGTCGTAGTTGTAACCGACCACCACAAACGGGTGTATCGTGTCGCTCAGTGCGGCGGCGGCGGGAACGCACACTGCCGTGCCCAGCAGCAGCGCCAGCGACCGTGGCAAAAACACGAGGCGCGTAAACTTAAGATGATGCTGGCATGAATCTTTTTTTAGCTGAGAACTCAACATTGGCATTTGTCTTTGAGAGAGATCAATCGGCTGGTTATCTATCTTACCAGTATGCCCAGTGATCAGTGGAAATTATCCATATGCCCAACAGTCCATTGGTGACACCGTGCGCGATGACCGGTGCCCACAACGAACGACTGCGCATATAGAGGATCGTATATACCGCACCCGCCACGACCCCGGCGAACCACAGCGTATGTTCGAAGCCGAATAATAACACCGTGATAATAAAGGTTGTGTTTTTTACCCGCGCCGGATCGCCCTGCAAAAACGCCGGCGCATCCAGAAACCGCATCAAAAATGACCGCCAGAACAACTCCTCCATGACCGGCACCACCAGCGCCGCGCCCGCCAGGCGCACCGTCACCAGCAACCAGTCAATCCGGCCTTCGCTGCGCGGATCGAAACCTGTGGAATCGCCAAGCACCATCCACGAGGCGTTGAGGCGTATCCACAACCACCATACGGCGATGCCGCACACTACCGAAACCGCCAGCACCCTGCCCCTTGGCAAAGGCAGCGCCAGTTCCGTATAGCGGCGGCGGTACCAGACCAGCGCCGCCAACACCGCTGCGACTTTGACCGCGTACAGCCAGCGGAGTTCCGCCGCCGTCCACCCACAGCGCGCCAGCACATCCGCCACAATGATAAAACCGATATAGATTACGAACGGCAAGACGCGCGCGCGCGCGCCCTGGTCAAACATGGCAAGCCCGCGCCGCCGCTGGCACGGGCGCCCCCGGCGCGAAAACAACGCCTGAGCGTCGAGGCAAAGCAGTCATCAAACATCCTGTCTGGTAAGGGAAGGAAAGTGCGGCACGGTGCCGCCCGGCTGAAACCGTGCACATACTACAACAAATTGCCGCCGCACTACACACCCATGTATGTCGCCCTTCGCCATCAACCGCCCGCGCCGGACTCGATTGCCTCCCACCGTTCCAGCGCGACCAGTAATTCCGCCTCGATGGCGGCGATCCTGGCGTTAACCTGCTTGGCTTCGGCCGCGTTCTTCTTGTAAAACCCCGGATCGGACAATTGCAGCGTGAGCGCGGTCTGCTCGTCCTCCAGCGCCGCAATCAAACCCGGCAACTCTTCCAGTTCGCGCTGCGCTTTAAAACTGAGCTTTTTACCCTTGGCCGCAGCGCCAACGGCGGGGGGCGCCGCGGCCGCCGCGGCCGCAGGCGGGCGCACCGGCGCGGGGACCGGCACCGCACGCACCCGCTCCCAATCGCTATAGCCGCCGACAAATTCGCGCCAGCGCCCCCCACCCTCCGCCACAATCACCTGCGTCACCACGTTATCGAGGAAGGTCCGGTCGTGACTGACCAGGAACACCGTCCCTGGATAATCCTCCAACAACTCCTCCAGCAGCTCGAGGGTGTCGATATCGAGGTCGTTGGTGGGCTCGTCGAGCACCAGGCAATTGGCCGGCTTGGCAAACAGGCGCGCCAGCAACAGCCGGTTACGCTCACCGCCGGACAGCGACTTCACCGGCGAGCGCGCGCGCTCGGGCGCGAACAGGAAGTCGTTCAGATAGGTCATGACGTGGCGCCGCTGGCCATTGACCTCGACCCAGTCGCTGCCTGGCGAAATCGTGTCCATCAGACTAGCCTCTTCGTTGAGCTGCGTGCGCATCTGGTCGAAATAGGCGACCTGCAACTTGGTCCCCAGGCGCGCGGTGCCAGCGGAAGGCTCCTCTTCGCCCAGAATGATTTTCAGCAGTGTGGTCTTGCCCGCGCCATTGGCGCCGATCAGTCCGACCTTGTCGCCGCGCAAAATCGTGCCGCTAAAGTCGCGAATGATCACCTTGTCGCCATAAAGCTTGGAGACATTCTCCAGCTCCGCCACGATCTTGCCCGAGCGCTCGCCCGCGCCGACCTCCAGCTTGACCTGCCCCTGCTGCTCCCGCCGTGCCTGACGGGTCAGCCGCAGCGCCTCCAGCCTGCGCACCCGCCCCTCGTCGCGCACGCGCCGCGCCTTGACGCCCTTGCGTATCCACACCTCTTCCTGCGCGAGAAACTTGTCGAATTTCGCGTTTTCCACTTCTTCGATTTCCAGCTGTTCGCTCTTGCGCACCTGATACGCCGAGAAATTGCCCGGGAAGGAGAGCAGCCGGCCGCGGTCCAGCTCGACAATACGGGTGGCAACGTTATCCAGGAAGGAGCGGTCATGGGTAATGAACAACACGCTGCCCTTGAAATCGCGCAGCAGTCCTTCCAGCCACATGATGGAGGTGAAATCCAGGTGATTGGTTGGCTCATCGAGCAGCAGCACATCGGGCGCCGACACCAGCGCCCGGGCCAAGGCCACCCGCTTTTGCATCCCGCCGGACAAGGTGCTCATCAACATGTCGCCGCGCAGGTCTAATTTGTTGAGAACAGTTTCCACCTTGTTGCTCAGACTCCAGGCATCGGCGGCATCCAGCTGCACCTGGATGTCATGCATGCGCTCCATCACCTCGTCGTCCCGGCCCTGCCCGAACTGACCGGTTAACGCATCGTACTCCTTCAACAAGGCCGGCAACGGGTCCATGCCCGAGGCCACCGCGTCGAACACCGGCATGCCGGGATCGAACACCGGCTCCTGTTCCACGTAAGCGATCTTGATATTTTGCTGCATGACCAATAAGCCATCGTCGAGCTTGAAGCGTCCCGAAATAGTCTTGAGCAACGAGGACTTACCGGTGCCGTTACGACCGATCAGGCCGACACGCTCGCCTATTTCCAGGGAAAATTCTGCGTGATCAAGGAGGGCGACGTGGCCAAACGCCAGCTGCGCCGAGGAGAGTGAAATGACTGCCATAGTGTGTGGGAGGGGCTGAGCGACCGGCAGGGCATGGGCGCCGCGGCCGGTCGCGAAAATGAATGGAGTCAGCATTGTACCGACACCTGCGCGATTGGTCGTATAAATTGTAAAACTCTCGGCTATAATTGCAGGCGTTTTGCGATGCCCCCCTCCCCGGCCTGCCCATGTCCGCGCGGCGTCATCGCACGACGCCGTCCTCCCCGTAGCACAATGGATAGTGCACATGCCTCCTAAGCGTGGGATACAAGTTCGATTCTTGTCGGGGGGACCATACCTGAAGGCAATAGCTGGCGCTCACCATCACCCTACTCAGATTGGAAACTCGATCTCTATGCGTATATTGCGATTCATGGGCTACCCGATCAATAATTTCAGCACCCTGGAGCGGATGATGCTGGCACAGGCGGCGCGCCTGGCGGAACTGGGACATGAGATGCAAATCGCCTTCGACGGCGTGAAGACGCCCGCCGCCGCCGCCGCCGCCCGCGCCTATGCCCCCAATGTCAAGCTTCATCTGGACCTGCCGGCGAGCTTCGGGCTGCGCCAGCCCCTTGCCCTGCTGCGCTATCTGCGCGCCGCCCGACGCCTGATCGCCGACGGCGCGTTTGACATCGTCCACTTGTACTTCGATCCTGGCGCGCGCGTGCTCAACCAATTGGCCCGGCTTTTCCCTCGGACCAAATTCATCCGCACCATCGGCAGCACGCCGGTACCGCGCGGCACGCGGCGCTACCTGGACGGCATCAAGCAGCGCAAATGGGTGTTCGATCTCTCCCAGATGCAAAAAGTTATCTGCGTCGGTGCCCATATCGGCACCATGTTGGTGGAGTTCGGCGTGCCCGCCGAGCGGATAGTGGTCATTCCGAATGCGACGGACATCCATCGGTTCCGCCGCGTCGGCGCGGCCGCGCCCAGCGCGCGGATGCGGCTGGGCTTTGTCGGCCGCCTCAATCCAGTCAAGAATATCGAGCTGATGATACGGGGAATGGGCTTACTGGTCCGTGAGCATCAACGGCGCGACATCGAGCTGATTCTGGTCGGGGACGGCCAGCTGCGTGGCGAGCTGGAATCCCTGGCGCAGGCAGAGGGCGTGGCAGAGTATGTGCGGTTCACCGGTCCGGTCAGCGACATCCCGGGGCTGCTCAATACCGGGATTGACATCTACGTGCAGGCATCCCACAACGAGGGTTGCCCAGCCGCAGTCATCGAAGCGATGGCGTGCGAGGTGCCGGTGGTGCTGTCCGACATCGACGGCCACCGCCAGGTTGCCACACCAGAACTGCACGGCAGCTTCTTCAAGGCAAACGACGTCGCTGATTTCGTGCGCTGCGTTCTGATGGTGTGCGACAACCATGCACGCTACCAAGAGGTCGCCACCCGGGCGCGCGAACACATCGTTGCGACATATGGCATCGACGCCTGGATCAACCAGGAACTGGCGGTCTACACCCAGCTCTTAGCTTGAGCGCCGCGACCGGCGCGCGCACGCCACCAAGCCCAGCCCCAGCACCAGCATGACGTAAGTGGACGGCTCCGGCACGGCGCCGATCTGGAAGACCTGGATCGCGCCGAAGGTCACGTCTGGCTGCGAGTACGTGGTGCCGTCGAGTATGCTCTTATAAAAATTGCCCGTATCAGGATCGATATAGGAGTACAACAGCGAGACGCCGCCGCTCGTCAGGTTGTACGGCACATAGAGGTCGCGGCCCAGGCCGAATGTCGGGCCGTAGTTGGCGTTATTATAGGCCTGATAGGCGCCCACGGTGTCGTACACATAGCCCTTGGGCGTTTGCCGGTGGATTTCGGACGAGGTGAGATTAAACAGGAACGACGTGCGTTGGGAGTTGTCGTACGTCATATTGTACTCCCCCGCGGATGCCCAACTCTGCGGATTGTAGCCGCCGATCAACCAGGTTTGCCCCTTGCCATTGCTTGCCTCCATCACCGAGAAGGTGGCGCCCTTGCCATCCACCGCTCGGTGGAAGTCCAGCGCCGTGTCGCCTGCCGCCTTGGTGTAGATATTAGTCAAGGTGAGCGGACCGTTGCCCAACCAAGTAGCGAGCTGAGTTTGGTAAGCGGGGCTCAGCAGCGATACGCCAGCCGACGCGCTTCCGCTGGCGCACAATGTGGCGGTGAGGACCAACGCCGCCAGGATCGTGTTTGAACGAATGTTCATTTCTTCCCCTTCCTTGTCTGGTAATGATTAAACAGGATAAATATACCATATCAAAATAAATAAATTGCAATATTTTCCATGGGGCACATACTCATCCGCGCTCCGCCGTCACTAAACCAGCTCGGACAACAGCGGACGGGACGCCTGGAGAACGGCAGCGCGCGTAGTAAAATAATGATATCATTAAGGCCATTTTAACACCCCTCCAACGGTGGCAAGCCAGGTGACCAGGCTTGGAGCCAGTGCTGGGGGCGCTGAGCCACGTCCGCCGACCAGCCGCGCGCCATGGCGACATCAACCTGGGAACAGCAAGCCCCAACGGAGCCACGGCAGTACCACACTTTTTGCCATCCTTTTTCTGCTCTTGTATTTGGTATCCGAGGTCATACATGGTTTTTACATCCTTCAATTTCCTTATCTTCTTTCCGCTTGTCATCGTCCTCTATTACCTAACACCGGCCCGCCTACGCTCGGTGACCATATTGGCGGCGAACTACTTCTTTTACATCAACATCAAACCGGTTTTTGCGCTGCTGCTCGCGGCAGTAACCTTCATCGCGTATTGCGCAACATTACTGATGGAGCGTACGTCAGGTCCGGGTGCCAGGAAGGCAGTGCTGCAGAGTGCTATCGTCTTGATCCTGCTCCCCCTGTTTTTCTTTAAATATTTCGGCGAGATCAACGACGCCATTGCGCTGGCGTTACAGGCTCACCAGTTGCATTGGCCCTTGCCGCCGATAAAAATGCTACTCCCCATCGGCATCTCCTTCTACACTTTCATGGCGCTCGGCTACGTTATCGACGTCTACTACGAAGAAATCGAGTGCGAGAAGAACATTGGCCAGCTGGCGGCCTTCATTTCCTTTTTCCCCCTAATCCTGTCCGGCCCGATCGAGCGCGCCGGGAACATGCTGCCGCAATTAAAAGCGCCGCGCGTAGCGACCTTCGAGCAGTTCTCCCAAGGCTGCAAGCTGATGTTATGGGGATACTTCTTGAAGATGGTCGTGGCCGACCGGGTCGGCATTTACGTCGACGCCGTCTACGGCAACATCGAACGCCACAACGGCACCTCTTTGCTGTTTGCCTCCTGCCTTTACCCGTTCCAGATTTACGCCGACCTCGGCGGATATTCGCTACTGGCTATCGGCGTCTCAAAAATCCTTGGCTTCGACATCATCCCCAACTTCAATCGTCCCTTCTTCGCCACCTCGATGTCCGATTTCTGGCGCCGCTGGCACATGTCGCTCATTTCCTGGGTCAACGATTATATTTATACGCCACTATCGTTCAGCCTGCGCTCCTTGCGGATCTGGGGCATCATCATCTCGCTGACGATCACCTTCGTCATCAGCGGTGTGTGGCACGGCCCGTCCATGACATTTGTCGTCTGGGGCCTGTTGCAAGGCATGTTCCTAAGCATAGAGGTGCTGTTGGCACCACGCCGGTCGGCATGGGAGAAAAAACACGCTGCCGCCCAAAATCGCCTGTATCTGGCCGGCATGATGGTGCTGACCTTCATCATGTTCGCCGCTTCCATGGTATTCAGCCGGGCGGCGACAATCGGTGACGGCCTCGCAGTCTATGCGCGCATCTTCACCACGTCGGGACCGTTGTACATCGAAAAACCGTCCACCATGATCTATATCTTGTTTGGCATCGCCGTCATGATGGCAAAGGATTTCACTGACGAATTCACGCCGAGCCGCTTCTTGCTTTTCAAAAATAAGAGCAAGGTGGTCCGCACATTGTCCTACAGTTTGGCCTTGGTCACCATTTTGCTCGTCGGGGTCCTCGACGGCGGGCAGTTCATTTACTTTCAATTCTAACGTCTCATGATCAAGAAGATTTTTCTCAGCATTCTGGCGACGGCCGCCACGGTGGCGACACTGGACTTTGCAATTGGCACTACCTTGCGCCACTTCTACTTCACGGAAACATCTGGCTTCCAGTACCGGACCACCTATGCGATGGAGAAGACCACCGCCAACATCCTAACGTTCGGCTCATCCCGCGCCAACCACCACTATGTCCCCGACGTTTTCGAGCATGTGCTGCATCGCTCGACCTACAACGTCGGGCGCGACGCCCAGGGCATTCTGTTCCAGACCGCAATGCTCAAGGCTATCGTGAGGCGCCATCACCCCCAAGTCGTCGTGCTGGAGTATGACGGCGACTTTGAGTACCGCGACGGCGGGTATGACCGACTGACGTCGCTGCTGCCCTACTATCGCGATCATCCGGAAGTTCGTCCATATGTCGAGTTAAAGGGGCCGTTCGAGAAGGCCAAGCTGCTGTCGCAAATCTACCCATTTAATTCCGAAATTTTGTCTATCTTGATTGGCAATTTGGAGCTCAACAAGAAACGTAACTTTGATAGCCAAGGCTACTCGCCCCTGTTCGGTACTTGGCCGGAACCGATCCAGTTTTTCGACGAGGACATCACTCAACGCGTAGACACCAATAAGGTCATCGCGTTCCGTGAATTCATTGATACGGCGCGGGCGGCGGGTGCCGAGGTGTTTGTCATCAACTCCCCTATCTTCAAGCGCTTCAAAACCAGCGGCGGTAAAAACATCGGCAAGGAAATCTGCAAGGAAAAAGGCGTAGCCTACCTCGACTACACACACGATGAGGCGTTCGTCGGCAATAGCCAGCTATTCAAGGACATCTTCCACCTGAACGACACCGGAGCGATCAAGTTCTCCCAGCTCGCGGCCGTAGAAATCGGCAAAAGGCTCGGCCAAAAGAACCTGGCCATAGCCCCGGCGGAAAACTAGCCCGGTCCGGCAAACCGTTGCGGCATCCTAAATCCCAATAACAATGGAGTGTATCTCAATGATTGATATCGCAGAACGCATAGAACGTATATTTATCGCCAACGCGGACCGTTTTTCCTTCAACATCTCGCAGACGCAATACACCTATGCACAACTGCAGCAGCGTGTACTGTGCATCCAGACAGCGCTCGAGCGCGTAGCCCGCGCCGACGAGAAACTGATCGGCGTGGTCGCGGTCGACCATCTGGACACCTATGCCGCCGTACTCGCCATTCTCCGATCAGGTCGAGCGTTCGTGCCCCTCAATCCCGAGCATCCGCCGGAACGCAATGCCAGCATCATCCGCCAAGCCGGCCTGCGCAATGCCATCGCGGTCGACATGGCAACAGCGCTGGACCAAGTAACGCTACAGCAATGTGGACTGATACCGTCGGCGCTGGCAATCGACGCCGACGCCGTCGGGCGTTGTGCCGTCAATGCCAGCGATCTGGCCTACCTGTTGTTCACCTCCGGCAGCACCGGCGAGCCGAAAGGTGTGCCTATCACGCGCGGCAACCTCGCCGCCTTCCTTGACTCCCTGGCTGAGTCAAACTGCGCCATGTACCCTACCGACCGCGTTCTGCAGATGTTCGATTTGACCTTCGACTTCTCGATCGCCGCGTACCTTGCGCCATTGTCCAACGGAGCCTGCGTCTATACGGTCGGCGGCGGCAAGGCGAAGTACGCCGAGATCTACCGCCTGTTGAGCGATGAGGGCCTCACGGTCGCCCCCCTGGTGCCCTCGGTGCTAAACTACCTGAAGCCGTACTTCGACGAGATCGAGCTGCCGGAGCTGCGGCTCTCTTTCTTCTGCGGCGAGGCCTTGCTCGCCGACATAGTGTCGGCGTGGACAAAGTGCGCGCCCGGCTCGACCATCATCAACTTCTACGGGCCGACCGAGGCCACCGTGTTCGCCACCTATTATGACTGGAACGAACTGGCAGGATGCAACAAGACGCTCAACGGTGTTGTGTCGATCGGCCAACCGATGAACGGAAACTACGCCATTGTGGTGGATGACGAACTGGCACCGCTGGACCACGGCGAAAAGGGTGAGCTGTGTCTTGCGGGCCCCCAGCTGACGCCCGGATACTGGCAGGATCCGGCGCGCGACCAGCGGACCTTCTTCGACAGCATGATCGACGGCACCATCAGGCGGTTCTACCGCACTGGTGACGTGGTGGTGCAGGACGATGCGGGCGACCTCCTGTTCTGCGGTCGGGTTGACCACCAGATCAAATTGCAGGGCTACCGGGTGGAGCTGGGCGAAATTGAACACCATGTGCGCCACGTCCTGGATGACCACGCATTCGTTGTCGTCCCGCACATCTCGCCACAAGGCGCAGCCTCGCTGATCCTGGTAGTCGAAAACTACACGGGCGACCTGAAAAAAGTGATTGCCTCGTTACGGGAACATATTCCTGGCTATATGGTCCCGGCTCGGGGTGTTTCGCTGACTACCCTGCCCCTGAACGCGAACGGGAAAATTGACCGTAAATCGCTGCAAAAACAATTTGAGGAACAACGTGGCTGAGGCGCTGGTGATCCGCGCCGCGACGGCGGCAGATGCACCTTTTCTGGTCGAAGCAATTTGCGAGGCGGAAAAAGGGGGCACCGAATGCCTGAGCTACTGCAGAATTTTCGAGCTGAACGAGGCCGAGTTTAAACCGCTGCTACTGTCGATGCTGGAAGAAGACATTGACGGCCAGGAGCTGTGCATAACGGACTACCTCGTCGCCGAGCAAGGCGGACAATTGCTTGGTGCCTGCTGCGCCTGGATCGAGGGCGCAGCAGGCCAACCCAGCGCCCTATTAAAGGCCAGCCTGCTGGTGCACGCCATCGATCCACAGCGCATGCGCACGGCCCGACAGCATTTCAAGAAGCTCGAGAAACTCTATATAATGCGCGACGAAGGCGCACTGCAGATTGAATCGGTTTACGTCCGCCCTGAAGGCCGCGGCCAAGGCATCGCAGCCCAGTTGATTGCAGCCCAGCTGGATCGTCTGGCAGACAAGGCGTCTACAGGACATGCGCAAATCATCCTAGCATCGATCAATGACGCAGCCAAAGCGAGCTACACCAACTGCGGATTTACTCCGGTAAGAACGGTATCGAGCACGGACGTGGAACTGCTGCAGCTTGTCCCGACGCTTGAAAAACTACTAATGCAACGTACCCTAAGTGGAGTAAAAGTATGACCAATAGTACCGAAAAAACAGAACAGTCGATCCTCGCTGAACTGACCCCTATCTTCCGTAGCATATTTGAAAATGACACCTTGGTCGTTACACCGGAATTAACAGCAAAAGATGTCGATGGATGGGACTCGTTGACCCACATGAGCCTAATCGTTGCGGTCGAGGAGCACTTCAAAATCAAGTTTAAACTGCGCGACGTCGTCAAATTCCGGAACCTGGGCGATATGTGCGCGACCGTCCTCGCATCGCTGAAAAGCAGAGCCTGACGGTATAAGACGGGGAAGCAGCAAAAGTCGACAGCGTATGGCTATTCCCCGCCTTCCGGCACCACCGCCGTCACCTCGATCTCCACCCGGGCCCGGTCCTCGACCAGCCCGGCCACCTGCACCGCCGTCATGGCCGGGAAATGCAGGCCGATGATCTCGCGGTAGGCCGCGCCGACCTCCTTGTAGGCCCCCACATATTCCTTTTTATCGAGCACGTACCACGTCATGCGCACGATATGCTCGGGCCGCGCGCCGGCCTCGGCCAGCACCTCGACCACATTCTGCAGCGCCTGGCGCACCTGGCCGGCGAAATCGTCGGTGTGGAACACGCCCTGCCCGTCCCAGCCTATCATGCCGCTGACGCACACCAGGCGTCCGCTGGCGGCCACGCCGTTCGAATAGCCACGCGGCCGCGCCCAGCCCGGCGGTTGAAGAAATTCCATCATGCTTCCTTAGTGTTGGCCGCGCGCAGCAGTTCGCGCGCGATGATCAGTTGCTGGACTTCGGTGGCGCCCTCGTAGATGCGCAGCGCGCGGATCTCGCGGTACAGGCGCTCGACCGGCTGTTCGCTGACCACGCCCAGGCCGCCGAACATCTGCAGCGCGGCGTCGATCACCTGCTGCGCCGTTTCGGTGGCCGTCATCTTGGCCATCGCCGCCTCCTTCGTCACGTTGCGTCCCTGGTCGCGCTGCCAGGCGGCGCGGTAGGTGAGCAGCGCGGCGGCGTCGATGCCGGTCGCCATCTGCGCCAGCTTGGCCTGCGTCATCTGGAAATCGGACAGCACCTGGCCGAACATCTTGCGCTGCGTGGCATGCGCCAGCGCCTCGTCCAATGCGCGCCGCGCGAAGCCCAGCGCCGCCGCCGCCACCGAGGTGCGGAACACGTCCAGCGTGGACATCGCCACCTTGAAGCCCTGTCCCGCCTCGCCGATGCGCTGCGTGGCCGGCACGCGGCAATCGCGGAACACCAGGCGCGCCAGCGGATGCGGAGCGATCACCTGGATGCGCTCGGCGATCTCGAAGCCCGGCGTATCGGCGTCGACGATGAAGGCAGTGATGCCGCGTGCCCCGGGCTGTTCGCCGGTGCGCGCGAACACCACGTAGAAATCGGCGATGCCGCCGTTGGAGATCCAGGTCTTCTCGCCATTGAGCACATAGTGGTCGCCGTCACGCACCGCCGCGCACTGCATGGCGGCGACGTCGGAGCCGGCCTGCGGCTCGGACAGCGCGAAGGCGGCGATGGCCTCGCCGCGCGCCACGCGTGGCAGATAGGCCTCGCGCTGGGCCGCCGTGCCGTGCAGGCTGATGGCGCCCGAGCCAAGGCCCTGCATGGCGAAGGCGAAATCGGCCAGGCCGTTGTGGCGCGCCAGCGTTTCGCGGATCAGGCAGATGGCGCGGGTGTCGATTCCCGCGCCCTCGGCGCCGGCGATGGCGTGGTGCAGCCAGCCGCCCTCGCCCAGCTGGCGCACCAGCTGGCGGCAGGCCGCGTCGACGTCGGCGTCATGCTGCTGGCCGATGTGCTGCGCGGCCCAGGCATCGAGTTCGCGCTCCAACTGCGCATGGCGGTCGTCGAAGAATGGCCATTCAAGGTAGGTCTTGTCGCTCATCAGTCGCCTTCGAATTCCGGTTTTTGCTTGGCCACGAAGGCATGGTAGGCGCGATGAAAGTCGTTGGTGGCCATGCAGATCGCCTGCGCCTGCGCTTCCGCCTCGATGGCTTCGTCCACGCCCATGTTCCACTCCTGTTGCAGCATTTTCTTGGTCATGCCATGGGCGAAGGTCGGGCCGTCGGCCAGGCCTTGCGCGAAGGCGCGTGCGGCATCGAGCAGCGCCTCCGGCTCCTGCAGGCTGTTGAAGAATCCCCAGCGCTCGGCCTCCGCGCCGGACATCGAACGTCCCGTGTACAGCAGCTCGGCCGCGCGGCCCTGGCCGATCACGCGCGGCAGCAAAGCGCAGGCGCCCATGTCGCAGCCGGCCAGGCCCACCCGCGTGAACAGGAAGGCGGTCTTGCTGCGCGCCGTGCCGAGGCGGATGTCGGACGCCAGCGCCAGGATCGCGCCGGCGCCGGCGCAGATGCCGTCAACCGCCGCCACGATGGGTTGCGGACAAGCGCGGATGGCTTTCACCAGGTCACCGGTCATGCGCGTGAAGGCCAGCAGGCCGGGCATGTCCAACTTGGTCAGCGGACCGATGATGTCATGCACGTCGCCGCCGGAGCAGAAATTTTCGCCGGCGCCGGTGATGACGATGGCCTTGACGTCGTCCGCGTAGGCGAGCGCGCGGAACAGGTCGCGCAGCTCGGCGTAGGAATCGAAGGTCAGCGGATTTTTGCGCTCGGGGCGATTGAGCGTCAGCGTGGCGACGCCGCCGCTGACTTCAAACAGAAAATGGCTGGCCTGGTAATCGGCCAGCGCGGCGCGGTTGCCGGGCAGTTGCTGGGCTTCGCCGGGAAGATATCGCATGGTGTGGTTCCTTATTTTTCGTCCGAGGCGTTCAGGTGCTGCTTCATCTGCGACAGCAGGTCGATCAGCCGGTTCTTGTCGGCGCCGGACATGTCCTGCAGCAGTTCGGCGATCCAGCCTTCGTGTTCGGCCGCCATGGTGGCGAAGGCCTTGCGGCCGGCCGCCGTCAGCTTGACGCTGTAGGCGCGGCCGTCCTTCGGGTCCGGCACGCGCACCACCAGTTTTTCCAGCTCCAGCTGGTCGGTGATGCCGGTGATGTTCCCGCCGGTGACCATCATGCGCTTGGACAGCTCACCCATGCGCAGGCCTTGCGGATAGCGCTCCAGCTGCGCCATCAGGTCGAAGCGTGGCAGGGTGATGCCGAAGCTGGCACGCAGCCGGCTGCGGATTTCGTTTTCGATCTTGACGGTGCAGGACAACATGCGCAGCCAAAGCTTGAGCGATTGATGGTGGTCCTGCGTCAGGCGGCTGGCCAGGTCGAGCACCGGCGCCTCACCGTTTTCGATGGGGTTTTGATTGTCGTCGTTCTCTGAAAATGGTGGCATAGCTTCCTCGTGCTTCACATTACTTCGCCGCCGGCGACGGCGACGGACTGTCCATTCATGGCGCCCGCTTCGGGCAGGCAAAGCCAGGCCACGGCGCTGGCGACTTCCTCGCTTTGCACCAACCGCTTCTGCGGATTGCCGGCGGCCAGTTCGGCGCGCGCCTCGTCCTCGCTGCGGCCGGTCTTGGCGACGATGTTGGCGACGGCCTCGCGCACGATGTCGGTTTCCGTGTAGCCGGGGCAGACGGCGTTGACCGTCACGCCCTTGGTGGCCACCTCCAGCGCCAGCGCGCGCGTCAGGCCGACCACGCCGTGCTTGGCGGCGACGTAGGCCGACACGTAGCGATAGCCCACCAGCCCCGCCGTCGATGCGACGTTGACGATGCGGCCCCACCCTGCCTCGATCATACCGGGCAGCGCGGCCTGGGTGCAGTGGAAGGTGCCGGTCAGGTTCACGTCCAGCATGCGCTGCCACAGCGCGGCGTCGGTCTTGCCGAATGGCGCAGGGACGGCCTGGCCGGCGTTGTTGACCAGGATGTCGATGCGGCCGAAGCGCTCGACGGCGCCGGCGAAGCCGCTGCGCACGGATTCCTCATCGGTCACGTCCAACACCTGCATGGCGACCGCGCCGCCCGAGGGCGCGGCGATGGCGTTCATGGATTCGACGGCGGCCACCAGCGCTTGCGCATCGCGCCCCGCCAGCGTGACGCGCGCGCCGCGCAACAGCAAGGCCCGCGCGCAAGCGGCACCGA
>NZ_WWCX01000095.1:0-24366 GCF_009857655.1 Duganella vulcania | reverse complement strand
CCAGTGCGCCGATGGCGCCGGCCCCGCCCCACGGCGCATCCGGCGCGGCGCGTGCGGCCTCGGCGTGGAAGCGCGCCAGCAGCAGCGCCAGCGCGTCGATCTCTTCCGGCTGCAGCGATCCGGCCTCCAGCCGCACGCTCCATAGCGCCTGCTGCGGAAAGGTGCGCATCCGCACCGCGTATTCAAGCGCCGGGCCGGCGCCGTCCAGCATGGTCTCGCCGCCGGTGACGGCGCTCACGCCCAGGTACAGGCTGGGCGCCAGGCGCCGGTTGAGGCGCACTTCCTCCTCGCAGCAGTGCCGGCGCGCCGCCAGCGTGCCGTAGTCGAGCACGTCGAAACGCAGCGCCTTCTTGAACTTGTAGGCCAGCCGGTCCAGCACGTAAATCCAGGAGATATGGGTCTCGTAATGCTGGAAGCGGCAGCCCTGGCGGTGCCAGGCAGCCTCCAGCTCCCGCAGCAGCGCAAGCTGTTGTATCAACTCGGGCCCGGCTTGCGCGCCGGGCGCCGGCGACGGCGGGGATGGGTGCACGATGCGCCCGGGATCAGCCCGGTTTGCCGTCGACGCGCACACGGCTGAGGTAAGGCGCGTAGACGTAGACGTACAGGCCGAACGCCGCCGTCCAGCAGAGCGCGCTGACGATCAGCATGCCCGGCCCGCCGTCCCAGCCCAGCGCCGACAGCACGCGCGACAACGCGCTGAACTGGATCAGGCCGAACATCGCGGTCTCGAACTTGCCGGCGCGCAGAGGCCGGCCCGTGTGGCCCAGCGTGGTGCGCGTCATCATGCCCAGGATCAGGCCGGCCATCGAGCCCACCGTCAGCGCATGGAAGCCGGCGCTGGCGCTGACGATCTGCCAGCGCGACAGCGACAGCAGCACCAGCCCGGCCGCGATCCACGCATACGACAGGTGCATGATCCACAGCAGCGGCACGGCGCCGGTGCGCAGCGCCTGCCAGCGCCACAGGCGCAGCAAGACCAGCACGGCGGCCGCCACGCCGATGGGCGCGACCAGCCAGGCCGGCGCCATCGCGACCCAGCTCAGCGAGAACGCCACCACCAGGCCCAGCGACCATTTGTCCAGCCTGGGCTGCACTTGCGGGTTGGTGCCGGGCGCGCCGTTGCGGGTGAACATGGGAATGATGCGGGTGCCGATCGCGGCCTCCATCAGCACGATCACCAGCACGGCGGCCTGCACCGGGGGAATCGGGCTGGCCGTGATCCAGCCCAGCGTGATCGCGTGGAACACGCCGTTGGCCAGCGCCATCAGGCCGAGCAAGCCGACCAGGAAATAGTTGCGGCGGTTGCCGGCCTTTTGCATCACGCGCCACAGCGGCCAGGCGGCCGCCGGCAGGAACAGCCAGTCCACCAGCGCGCCGGCCAGCGGCGGCGCCAGCAGCATCGCCAGGCGGCCCAGCAGCCACAAGGCGACCAGCGCCGCCAGCTTGCCGCGCACCGGCGTCCAGAAGCCGGTCCAGTTGAACGCGGCGGTGTACAGGAAGCCGACCACCACCGCGGCCGCCATGCCAAACACCATCTCGTGCATGTGCCAGGCGAAGCCGACGTGCAGCCAGCTGCCGGCGTCGGCCGGCCACCAGCCCAGGTAGCGCAGCATCCACAGCGGAATGGCCAGCGCGGCGAACGCCGCCGCCACCAGGTAGAACGGGCGGAAGCCCAGCCGCCAGATGGGATGGCTGTCCCAGGCCTCGGCCTGGCCGACGGGTTCTTCGATATGGAGCAAGCTCATGATCTATGTCCTAAAAGAGTACGCCACCATTGTCTGCCCGGCGTGGCGGCCGGTGAAGCTTGGCGCAGGATTCGCATAACCTGGATCAAGAAATTCCCAATTGCCCGGCCATTTCGCGTCCCCGCGCTCGACCGCCGCCGCCGTTTCGCTTAGGCTATCCGCATGGTTCCAATTCAACCTCAACTTCAAAAGGAATGCTATGCAAACTGAACTTCTCATCGAAGGCATGGACGACGAAGGCTCGGCCGACAACGTCGCCAAACTGCTGAGCGACATCGCCGGCGTCAGCGACGTGCGCGTCTCCCTGCTCGACCGCCGCGCCCGCGTCCAGATCGACGAATCGCTGACCTCGCCCCACCTGCTGACGCGCAAGCTGACCCAGGCGGGCTACCCGGCCGGCGCCCAGGCCATGGCCGCGCCGGCAGCCGCCGGTGGTTGCTGCGGCGGCTGCTGCGGCGGCTGAGCGGACCTCAGGCGAACATCAGGCGCTGCCCTGCATCCGATGTTCGACCGCGTACACGGCGGCCTGGACCCGGCTGCTCAGCTTGAGTTTCTTCAGCACGTTCTGCACATGGATCTTGACCGTGCTTTCGGCCAGGTCCAGTGCCCGCGCGATGCCCTTGTTGCTTTCGCCACGCGCCAGGCAATCGAGGATCTCCCGTTCGCGCGGCGTCAGCTTGTCCAGCTCGGACGCCACCGGCGCCGCCGCGCCCGCCGTCAACTGCGCCACCAGCTTGGCCGTCATCGACTCGGCCAGCACGGTCTCGCCGGCCGCCGCGCGGCGGATCGCCCGGCTCAGGAAATCGGTGTCGATATTCTTCAGCAGATAACCGCTGGCGCCGGCCTTCAGCGCCACGCTCAGGTCATCGGCGTCCTCCGACACGGTCAGCATCACGACCGCGCTGTCCGGGCAATCCTGGCGCAGCTGCTCCAACGTCTCCAGTCCCGACATGCCCGGCATGTTCAGGTCCAGCAGGATCACCTGCGGCTTGAGCTGCTGCGCCCGCTTGACGCCTTCGAAGCCGTCGGCCGCCTCGCCCACCACGGTGAATTCCGGATTGCGTTGCAGCAGGGAGCGTATGCCGCTGCGAAACAGTGTGTGATCGTCAATCAGCAGCACGCTGATCGTGCTTGTATCCTTGTCCATCGGCTCCAGCCTTTCTTGTTAATGTTAAGCCGCGCGGCGCTGGGCGCGCGGCAGCCGCAGCAGCACTTCGGTGCCGGCGCCCGGCGCCGACGTCAACTGCAGCTGCGCGTCGATGCGTTGTGCGCGCTCGCGCATGATGTTCAGGCCGACATGGGCCTCGCCCAGCGATTCCAGCGCGGCCGGGTCGAAGCCGTGGCCGTTGTCGCGGATGCTGAGGGTGAAGTCCTGGTCGTCCTTCAGGCGCAGCCAGACCTGCGTGGCCGAGGCGTGCTTGCGCACGTTCGACAGCGCCTCCTGCACGATGAACAGCAGTTGCAGCTGGTGCTCGCGCGGGAACGGCGCGCCGTCCGAGTCGGCCTCGAAGTCGACCGCGATGCCGCTCTGGCGCTGGAACTTGTCCACCACCGTCTCCAGCGACGACACCAGGTTGCCCTCCTGTAGCCGGGTGCGGAAGTTGTGCAGCAGCTCGCGCACATCCTGGTAGCTCTCCTCCACGCCGGCGCGCAGGGCCGGCACGATGCTCTCCACCTCGTCCAGCCGTTGCCGCTGCAGCGACTGCTCCAGCATCTGCACCTGCAGGTTCAGGAAGTTCAAGCCCTGGGCGATGCTGTCGTGCAGGCCCTGGGCGACCAGGTTGCGCTCCTCGGAGACGGCCAGCTCGCGGTCGCGGCCCTGCAGGCGCAGGTTCTCGATGGCCGTGCCCAGCAGCTGGCCCAGCGTCTCCAGCAGCGCCGTCTGCGCCGCGCTGAACACGGTCGGCGTGCGGAAATGCAGGTTGAAGAAGCCCAGGTACTGGCGCTGCGCGAAGATATGGAAGATCGAAATCGTCGCGAAGCCTTCGCGGTGGCATTTCAGCGTGTGGCGGTCGTCCTTGCGGCGCAGGTCGTGGATCACGGCCAGCTTGCTGACCACCGCCTCGCCGCACAGGCACTCGCCCACCTTCAGGCAGCGTTCGCTCTCGACCAGCTCCTCCGAGATGCCCTGGTGGACCAGCATGTGCAGGTTGCCGCGGTTCGGGTCCAGGATGCGCACCGAGCCGCCGTCGGCGCTGAAATAATCGCTGATGCGCTGCAGGAAGCCCTTGCACATCGCCTCGGCCGACTGGGTCTGCTGCAGGAACGAGGCGCTGTCGTACAGCAGCGCCAGTTCGCGGTTCTGGTGCTCCAGCTCGGCCGTCTTGAGTTGCACGCGCCGTTCCAGGTTGCTGTAGGAATCCTGCAGCTTGTCGGCCATCTGGTTGAAGCCGTGGGCCAGCGCGCCGAACTCGTCGTTGCTGTCAACCGGCAGCCGCACGCTGAAATCCTGCTCGCGCATGCGCTCGATGCCGCCTTGCAGCCGCGTCACGGGCGCGACGATCATGTCGAACAGCAGGTAGATGATGCTGATCGTGCCGAGCAGGGCCAGCGCCAGCAGTAGCAATTGCGAGGCGCGCAGCCAGAAGGTGCGGTTCTCGCTGTCGCGCTCGATGCGCTGCACCAGCAAATCAACGTGCTCGACAAAGCGCTCGGTGCGCTGCTGGACCATGCTCTTGTCCGCCGGGTCGAGCCCGCCGGCCGCCAGCGCGTTGCGCACCTGCGACGACAATTCCAGCCGCCACTGCTGCTGCACCTCGGCAAACTCCGAGCGGATGGCCGCCGTCGGCGGCAGGAACAGCGGGCGCTGCGGATCGCCGCGGCGCAGCAGGTCCAGCGTGCGCTCCATGCGGCCCAGCTGTTCGCTGACCGCCTGGCGGCCGGGTGGCGCGTCCATCTGCGTGGTCAGCAGGGCCAGCCGGTAGCTATCCATGCGCAAGCTGCCGGCCACATTGATCGCGGCCGCGCTGCCCTCCAGCTGCCAGGACAGCAGCAGCGTCGAGCCGATCACGGTCAGCGCGATCGCCAGAAAACTCAGCAGCAGGCCAACGATGCGAGTCGACAGTTTTTGCCAGCCGGCGAACAACGCCGGCTTCAGCATGGCGCCCGGCGCCGGCGGGCGGTGGCTACACTAGACATGGCTTTCTCCGATAATCTCAACAGCAATGACGCGAGTATACACGCCCCTAGCCGCCGGTTTGCGACATAAAGCGCACGATCTTCTCCGGCTGGCGGCCGAAGTCGTGCTGTTCGGGCTTGAGTTCGATGGCTTCGCGGATCGCCTGTTCCAGTTCGGCGTCGCTGGCGCCGCCGCGCAGCAATGGCGCCAGCGGATATTGCTGTTCCTGGCCCAGGCACAGGTACAAGGTGCCGTCCACCGCCAGCCGCACGCGGTTGCAGGTGGCGCAGAAGTGCTGTGACAGCGGCGTGATGAAGCCGATGCTGGCGCTGCCGTCGGCCGTGGCCCAGTAGCGCGCCGGCCCGCCGCCCAGCTCCAGCGCCTGCGGCACCAGGCCGAACTTCTCGGCCAGGCGCTGCTGCACCGGCGCCAGGTTCAGGTAGGCCGTGTTGCGGCCGGTCTCGCCCATCGGCATGACCTCGATCAGCCGCAGCACGAACTGTTCCTCGATGCAGAACGCCGCCATGGCGTCGATCTCCGCGTCGTTGACGCCGCGCATGGCGACCATGTTGATCTTGATTGGCGCCAGGCCGGCGGCCTTGGCGGCTTGCAGCCCGTCCAGCACCGACGGCAGGCAGTCGCGCCCGGTGATGCCGGCCATGCATTCGCGGTCCAGCGTGTCGAGGCTGACGTTGACGCGGCTGATGCCGGAGGCGGCCAGCGCCTCGGCGTGGCGCGCCAGGCGGGTGCCGTTGGTGGACAATGACAGGTCGCGCACCCCGTCCAGGCTGGACAGGCGGCTGGCCAGTTGCGGCAGGTTGCGCCGGGTCAGCGGCTCGCCGCCGGTGAGGCGCACCCGCGAGGTGCCCAGCCGGGCGAAGGCCGCCACGACCCGCTCGATCTCGTCGAAGGTGAGCCAGTCGGGAGGGTCTTCATAGCCCTTGTAATCCTTGGGCATGCAGTAGGTGCAGCGCAGATCGCAACGATCGGTGACCGATACCCTCAGATAGTCGATCGATCGACCAAACCTGTCGCTTAACATCGCCGCTCTCCTGTGATAGATGGTGTGATGTCATTGTAGCGGCAGGGTCACGTCCTGCCACTGCGCATGACGGCTTAGCGGGCCTAGTCCTAAGTGACTAGGCCCGTTAGGAATAACCCTACTGCACCAGCGGCGACTGCGCGCCTTCCAGTTCGACGCCGGCGATGTCGGCCCGGCCCACCAGGATGTGCAGGTACTGGTGCAGCGCGCGCTGCCACGACTGGCGGCGCAGCTCGTCGGCGATCTGGGCGTGGACCGCCGAGAACGGCACCACCTCGCCCTCGACCCGGCGCCGGGCCTGCACGATGTGCAGGCCGAAGCGGGTTTCCAGCAGGCGCCCGGCCAGCTCGCCCGGTTGCAACCTGAATAGCAGCTCGTCGAACTCCGGCACGCACTGGCCGCGCGCCAGCTGGCCCAGGCTGCCGCCGACCGCGCCGGACGGGCAGTTCGAGTACTGGCGCGCCAGTTCCTCGAAGCGCTCGGGGCGGGCCTGCAGCTCGGCCAGGATCAGCTCGGCCGTCTGGCGCAGCAGCTCCAGCGGCGCGGCCGGGGTCACCTGGAACAGGATGTGGCGTGCCTCGACCAGGTCGCCGCTGCGGAAGCGCTGCGGCTGGCTGAGGTAGTAGCGCAGGCAACTGTCCTCGTCCGTTTCCGGCACCGTGACTTCCTGCGCGAACAGGGCTTCGATGCGCTGGTCGTCGTCGGCGCCGGCGATGCCCAGCCGGTCCGCTTCCTGCAGCAGCACGGTGCGCAGCACCACCTCGTGCACCGCCTGGCGCAGCGGGTTGTCCGCCTGCGCCTGGTGCGGCAGTTCCGCCTCGATGGCGCTGTCGTCGATGTCGACGCCGTTGACTGCGATACCCATGATTTTCTCCTTAGCGTGGACGCACCAGTTGATAGGCGCGGCTCAGGTAGGTGATGGCGCCGAAGCCGCTCCACACGTGCACCAGGCGGGTGAACGGGAAGATCGCGAACAGCGACATGCCCATGAACAGATGCAGCTTGAACACCAGCGGCGCTTCCTCGATGAAGCCGGCGGCGTCGCCGCGCAGCGTGACCACGTGCTGCGCCCAGGTCATCAGCTGGACCATCATGTGGCCGTCCAGGTGCGAGGCCGAGGCGAAGATCGAGGACAGGCCCAGCAGCAAGGTGGCCAGCAGCCAACACAGCACCAGCTTGTCCTTGAAGGTGCTGCGGGCACGGACGCGCTCGTTGCTCAGGCGGCGTGCGATCAGCATCAGCAGGCCGACCAGGCACAGCGAACCCATGACGCCGCCGGCCACCATCGCCACCAGCTGCTTGGCGCCGTGGGTGACGCCCAGCGTGTCCCACACCCACACCGGAGTCAGCAGGCCGGCCATGTGGCCGAAGAACAGGCCCAGCACGCCGATGTGGAACAGCGGGCTGCCCAATCGCAGCATGCCGCTGTTGAGCGTCTGGCTGGACTCGGACTTCCAGGTGTACTGCTCGCGGTCGAAGCGGATCAGGCTGCCGACCAGGAAAATCGCCAGCGCGATGTAGGGATAAATGCCGAATAAAAATTGATGTACGTAGTTCATGGTGTGCTCCTCAATGACGCTGTGGCGCCGCCGCCTTCGGATAAAAATGGACCGGATGACCGCCGCCGGCCAGCGTGGGCGCCAGCAGCGGTTCGATGCCGTCGGCGCCGGGGCCGAAGGTTTCCAGCGCTTCGTCCATGTCGCGCACCGGCGGCTCGCTCAGTTCCTCTGCCGCCACCGGCGACAGGGTCTGCAGCAGGTCGAACAGGCCGGCGTACGGGCTGCCGTTGGCGCGCAGCTTGCGGCCGATGTAGGCCAGCACGTGGATGGCGTCGCCCAGCATGCGCTCCGCCTGCTCGCTCTCCAGCTGCGACAGGAACTCCAGGAACAGCGGCACGTAGTCCGGCAGGTCGTTGCCGACCATTTGAAGGCCGTGCTTGCTGTACTCGGCCATCAGGTCGACCATGGCCTGGCCGCGGTCGCGCGATTCGCCGTGGATGTGTTCGAACAGGTGCAGCGAGTGCGACGGGTTGCGGTCGAACGTCGTCACATACTGCAGTTGCAGGTCGATCAGCGGGGTGCGGCGCAGGTACGCCAGCAGCTCCGCCACCGCCGCGTGCCACTGCGGCAGCTTGTCCTGCAGGCGCTGCTCCAGCTCGGGCAGCTCGGCCAGCAGCTCCGGCTCCGGGTACAGCAGCAGGGCCGACAGCACGCTGTAGCCGAAGGCGCCGCTTGGGTCATGGTCAGGCATCGAGGTTCTCCTTTTTCTTGCGCGATTTCGGCATCGAGATGAAGATCTCCGAACCGTGCTTGCGTTTGCCGAACAGGCTGGCGTCGCTGACGCCGTCCGAGCAACCGTTGCCGAAGCTGAAGCCGCAGCTGCCCTTCTCGTTGAAGCTGTCCTCGGCCATTTCCTTGTGGCTGCTCGGGATCACGAAGCGGTCCTCGTAGTTGGCGATGGCCATGATGTGGTACATGTCCTCGACCATTTCCGGCTCCAGCCCGACCTGCTTGAGCACGTCCAGGTCCGGCGTCGTCGCCACATGCTTGCTGCGCATGTAGGCGCGCATCGCCAGCATGCGGTCCAGCGCGCGGATCACCGGCTGCTGGTCGCCCGCGGTCAGCAGGTTGGCCAGGTATTGCACCGGAATGCGCAGGCTGGCGGTGTCCGGCAGGATGCCGTTCTTGCCCATGCGGCCAGACTCGGCGGCGGCCTGGATCGGCGACAGTGGCGGGATGTACCACACCATCGGCAGCGTGCGGTATTCCGGGTGCAGCGGGAACGCCACCTTCCACTCGACCGCCATCTTGTACACCGGCGAACGCTTGGCCGATTCCAGCCACGAGTCCGGGATGCCCTGGCGGCGCGCCTCTTCGATCACGGCCGGATCGTGCGGATCCAGGAACAGGCCCAGCTGCGACGGATACAGGTCGCGCGGATCGGCCACCGAGGCCGCCTGCTCGATCTTGTCGGCGTCATACAGCAGCACGCCGAGGTAGCGGATGCGGCCGACGCAGGTTTCCGAGCACACGGTAGGCTGGCCCGCCTCGATGCGCGGGTAGCAGAAGGTGCACTTCTCGGCCTTGCCGGACGACCAGTTGTAGTAGATCTTCTTGTACGGGCAACCGGAGATGCACATGCGCCAGCCGCGGCACTTGTCCTGGTCGATCAGCACGATGCCGTCGTCCTCGCGCTTGTACACCGAGCCCGACGGGCAGGATGCGACGCAGGTCGGATTGAGGCAATGCTCGCACAGGCGCGGCAGGTACATCATGAAGGTGTTCTCGAAGGTGCCGTACATCTCCTTCTGCATATTGTCGAACAGCTTGTCCTGGCTGCGCTGGGCGAATTCGCCGCCCAGGTCGTCCTCCCAGTTCGGGCCCCACTCGATCTTGTCCATCTTCTTGCCCGTCAACACGGAGATCGGACGGGCGGTCGGCGGCGTTTCCGACAGCGGCGCGTTCTGCAGGCGCTCGTAGTCGTAGGTGAACGGCTCATAGTACTCGTCGATCTGCGGCAGGTTCGGGTTGGCGAAGATCTGCGCCAGGATTTTCAAACGGCTGCCCTGGCGCGGCTCGATCTTGCCGGCGTCGGTGCGGCGCCAGCCGCCGTTCCACTTGTCCTGGTTTTCCCATTCCTTCGGATAGCCGATGCCGGGCTTGGTCTCGACGTTGTTGAACCAGGCGTACTCGACACCGTCACGGCTGGTCCACACGTTCTTGCATGTGACCGAGCAGGTGTGGCAGCCGATGCACTTGTCCAGGTTCAGCACCATGCCGATTTGTGCGCGAATTTTCATGCTTTGCTCCCTGTCTGTTCTTTCAACGGACCTTCCAGCCAGTCGACCTTGTTCATCTTGCGCACCAACACGAATTCATCGCGGTTGGAGCCGACCGTGCCGTAGTAGTTGAAGCCCCACGACAGCTGCGCGTAACCACCGATCATGTGGGTCGGCTTGGTGACGGCGCGCGTCACCGAGTTGTGAATACCGCCGCGCTTGCCCGACATCTCCGCGCCAGGCACGTTGATGATCTTCTCCTGTGCGTGGTACATCAGCGTCATCCCTTCCGGCACCCGCTGGCTGACGATGGCGCGGGCGGTCAGCGTACCGTTGACGTTGAACACCTCGATCCAGTCGTTGTCGACGATGCCGGCCGCCTTGGCGTCGGTCTCCGACAGCCACACGTGCGGGCCGCCGCGCGACAGCGTCAGCATGCGCAGGTTGTCCGAGTAGGTGGAGTGGATACCCCACTTCTGGTGCGGCGTGATGAAGTTCAGCGCGATCTCCTTGTTGCCGTTCGGTTGCGCACCCAGCATGGCCGCCGTGGTCTTGGTGTTGATCGCCGGCTTGTACACGCACAGCCCCTCGCCAAAATCACGCATCCAGCGGTGATCCTGGTAGAACTGCTGGCGGCCCGTCAGCGTGCGCCAAGGGATCAGTTCATGCACGTTGGTATAGCAGGCGTTGTAGCTGACTTCTTCCGACTCCAGGCCCGACCAGGTCGGCGAGGAGATGATCTTGCGCGGCTGGGCCTGCACGTCGCGGAAGCGGATGCTGTCGTGCTCGCGCGGCAGCGCCAGGTGGGTGTGGTCGCGTCCGGTAATCTTGGACAGCGCATCCCAGGCCTTGACCGCCACGTGGCCGTTGGTTTCCGGCGCCAGCGACAGGATCATTTCTGCCGCGTCGATGGCGGTGTCCAGGCGCGGCTGGCCTTGGGCAACGCCAGGCGCCGTCACCGTGCGGTTGATGCCGCGCAGGATGTCGACCTCATGGCCGGTCTTCCAGCTGATGCCCTTGCCGCCGTTGCCGATTTTCTCCAGCAGCGGGCCGATCGAGGTGAACTTCTGGTGGATCTTGGTGTAGTCGCGCTCGATCACGGTGAAGTTAGGCATGGTCTTGCCCGGCACCGGTTCGCACTCGCCGGCGCGCCAATCCTTCGGATCGAACGGTTGGCCCAGTTCGCCCGGCGTATCGTGCATCAGCGGGGTCAGCACCAGATCCTGCTGGGTGCCGAGGTAGGCGCCGCCGATTTCCTCGAACTTCTTGGCGATGCCCTTGTAGATTTCCCAGTCCGACTTCGATTGCCACAGCGGTTGCACCGCTTCCGACAACGGGTGGATGAACGGGTGCATATCGGACGTGTTCAGGTCGTCCTTCTCGTACCAGGTCGCGGTCGGCAGCACGATGTCGCCGTACAGGCAGGTGGTGGACATGCGGAAGTCCAGCACAACCAGCAGGTCCAGCTTGCCTTCAGCGGCGGGACGCACCTTGACGTCGCGCGGCTTGATGCAATGCTCCTCGTCGCTCATCAGCGCGTTCTGCGTGCCCAGCAAATACTTCAGGAAGTACTCGTGGCCCTTGCCCGAGCTGCCCAGGATGTTGGAGCGCCACACGAACATATTGCGCGGGAAGTTGGCTGGATTGTCCGGATCGTCGCAGGAGAATTCCAGTTTCTTGTCCTTGATCTGGCCTACCGCGTAGTCGATCGGATTGACGCCGGCTGCGGCTGCCGCGCGGGTCACTTCCAGCGGATTGGTTTGCAGCTGCGGTGCCGATGGCAGCCAGCCGAGGCGCTCGGCCTTGGCGTTGTAGTCCAGCAGCGTCATCGGTGCGACGTCGTCGCCGGCCGTTGGCGAGGCGATTTCCTCGGTGTGCAGCTTCTCGTGGCGCCACTGGCTGGTGTGGTTGTAGAAGAACGAGGTGCCGTTCATCTGGCGCATCGGACGGTTCCAGTCCTGCGCGAACGCCAGCGGGGTCCAGCCGGTTTGCGGACGCAGCTTTTCCTGGCCCACATAGTGCGCCCAGCCGCCGCCCGATTGGCCGACGCAGCCGCACATCATCAGCATGTTGATGATGCCGCGATAGGTCATGTCCATGTGGTACCAGTGGTTCAGCGCGGCGCCGACGATGACCATGCTCTTGCCACGGGTCTGGTCGGCGTTCTCGGCGAACTGGCGCGCCACGGTGATCACATCGGCAGCCTTGACGCCGGTGTGCTTGACTTGCCAGGCCGGGGTGTAAGGCACGTCGTCCTCGTAGCTGGTGGCGACGTTGCCGCCGCCCAGGCCACGGTCGATGCCGTAGTTGGCCATCGTCAGGTCGAACACGGTGGCGACCAATGCGGTGCTGCCGTCGGCCAGCGTCAGGCGCTTGACCGGCACGTTGCGCATCAACAGGTCGCTGGCATCCTTGCCGCCGAAGTAGGCGAAGCCGACCGGCAGCACCTCGTCGCTGCAGCCGATCAGCGACAGCAGCGGATCGACCGGCGCGCCATTGCCGCCCTCTTTCATTTCCAGGTTCCACTTGCCGGACTCGCCCCAGCGGAAGCCGATCGAACCGGCCGGCGCCACGATGCGGCCGCTGGCTTCGTCGATGACCAGGGTCTTCCAGTCGGGGTTGTTGGTTTCGTCCAGGTTGTTGGCCAGGTGCGAGGCGCGCAGGAAGTATTCCGGCGCCAGCGTGCCGTTCTGTTCTTTCAGCAGCACCAGCATCGGGAAGTCGGTGTACTGCTTGGCGTATTCCTTGAAGTAGGCCGACTGGTGCGAGGCGTGGTATTCCTTCAGGATCACGTGGCCCATAGCCATCGCCAGCGCGGCGTCGGTGCCCTGCTTCGGCGCCAGCCAGATGTCGCCGAACTTGGCCATCTCGCCGAAGTCGGACGACACCGCCACCGTCTTGGTGCCCTTGTAGCGCACCTCGGTGTAGAAGTGGGCGTCGGGGGTGCGGGTCATCGGCACGTTCGAGCCCCACACCATCAGGTAGGTCGAGTTGTACCAGTCGGCCGATTCCGGCACGTCGGTCTGCTCGCCCCACACCTGCGGGCTGGCTGGCGGCAAGTCGCAGTACCAGTCGTAGAAGCTCAGCGCCACGCCGCCGATCAGCGACAGGTAGCGCGTGCCGGCAGCGTAGCTGACCATCGACATGGCGGGAATCGGCGAGAAGCCGACGATGCGGTCCGGGCCGTATTTCTTGATCGTCAGCGCGTTGGCGGCGGCGATCATCTCGTTGCTTTCTTCCCAGGTGGCGCGCACAAAGCCGCCCAGGCCGCGCACCGACTTGTACAGCGCGGCGCGTTCAGGATTCTGGCTGATGTAGTCCCAGGCGGTGACCGGGTCCATGGTCTTGCGCGCTTCGCGCCACATTTCCATCAGGCGGCCACGCACCATCGGGTACTTGACCCGCTGGGCCGAATACACGTACCACGAATAGCTGGCGCCGCGTGGGCAGCCGCGCGGCTCGTGGTTCGGCAGGTCCGGACGGGTGCGTGGATAATCGGTTTGTTGCGTTTCCCAGGTGATCAGCCCGTTCTTCACATAGACTTTCCAGCTGCACGAGCCGGTACAGTTGACGCCGTGCGTGGAGCGCACGATTTTGTCGTGCTGCCAACGTTGGCGATAGGCGTTTTCCCAGGTGCGATCCTCGTGCACGACGGCGCCGTGGCCGTCGGAAAAGGTCGATACCGTTTTATTGAAGAACTTCAGGCGATCCAGAAAGTGACTCATGCTGCCTCCTAACTTGCACCCGGCGGCAACCGGGCATGCGGTCTCATGCAACATGCATGGACTCGACGATGATTGCAGTCTAAGGAAGGCAACGCTTCGTGTGAATCGGCAAGAAGGTGGCTGGTGGGCGTGAGAAGGACTAGGGGTACTACGCCGAAGTGACTAGTTCATCTAATCCGGGCGCAATCGCCGCCGGCGCAGGAGGCCAGCAGCTCGTGGTAGCTGAGCAGGCGGCTGTGCTCGCTCTCGGTGGCGTTGTCGGCGTAGGCCAGCAGGGATGGGGACGCTCCCCGATCGCGGCGGCCGTAGCGCGCGCCCGCCGCCGCCAGCCAGCGCCCGTCGGCCGCGCGCACGTGGACGCCGCGCACCATGCCAGGATGGTCCATCGCGCCCAGCTGGGCAAACATGGCGTCCAGGCTGCAAAAACGCAGGACCAGGCCGCTGTCGTAGCGGATCTGCCCTTCGACGGCGCTGCCCGCCGGAGCGGACTGCGCCGCCGCCGTGTCGCACTGACCGGCGTGGGCCTGCGCCAGCGGTCCAGTGTGCGGCTCGTAATTTTTCAGCATCACGCCAGCCGCGCCAGCGGTCAGCGCCAGCGCCAGCAGATACGCCGGGCGGTCGATCAAGCTCATCATCATTGTCCTTTCAACATGGCCGAAGTGGGGGCCACGCTGTCATTATTCGCCGCCGCTGGTGCGCGAGTCCTTAACCTGGGTCATGGAATTTTTGTGCGGATCTAAGGCAAACTGACTACCTCGACTAGTCATTCATGGCAATGGGCAGCTGGACCGGCGCGGGTTATACATACAACCTGGATCACCGACCATTGAGGAAATAGTATGAATATCGCCACTTTTGAAGAATTGCTCGTCGCTGCAGCGCTCCAGCCGGAACCGCAGCGCCTGCTGCTGGCCTTCGCTGTCGCCGAACCGGAACCGGACCTGCCGCCAGGCGCGCCGGCCCGCACGACGCTGGTTCCGGTCATGTGCGTGGACAAGCAAGTGGGCGAGCTTGACACGTTTGCCAACCTGGCCGAGGAAGCCAAAGGGATGGGCCAGCCGTGGGATGTGCTGCTGATCACCACGCTGTCGGGCAAGCAGGGCCGCCTGCCCGACCCGCAACAAACCGACGCCGCCTTGAACAAGATGCTGGGAGCCATCCAGCAAGGCCAGATGGATCGCTTCCTGGCATTCGACCGCAGCGGCGATTTAATGAGTTACGCCTGACATGGCCAAGATCTTCCCGATACATCCCGCCAAGCCCGAGCTGATCTGCTGGGGCTGCGACCGCTACTGCCCCGCAAACAACATGATCTGCGGGAACGGCTCGGATCGCACCCAGCATCCGGTTGAATTGTTCGGCGAGGATTGGAACACCTTCGGTTTGAATGCGCAGGATGCGCAGCCTGCTGATGAGGCCAGCCCTCCGCCCGCCGATGAAGTCAAACCTCCAGCTGCTGACGAGTCATAGCCGCACGGGGGATCGTCGCGATCCGTCGGCGGACGATCTTGAACTTGCTCTTATCCTGGCGTATAAACACTCAAACACCTAACGCTGGATGAATCATGAGCCAAGTACGCTGGAATATCGCAGTATCACAGGACACCGATCAATCGCTGCGTATGTACCTCGCAAGCCAAGGTGGCGGTCGTAAAGGTGATCTATCCCGATTCATCGAAGACGCAGTACGGGCTCGCATCCTGGAACTGACCGCGGCACAGGTGAAGGTGGCCAATGCCAGCGTGGGTGAGGCTGAATTGAATGCCATCGTTGATGAAGCAGTGCAATGGGCAAGTAACCATTGATGCGAGTCGTTCTCGACACAAATGTATTGCTCTCCGCGCTAATCGCCTGGCGGTGTGCCAGACACAATCTATCGCGCCTGACGCGCCGCGAAATTCGAGCTGGTCACGTCCCAGGTTCAGCTGGACGAACTGCGTCGTGCCAGCCACTATCCGAAGTTTCAAGCGATATTACAGCCGCATCGTGTCGGTACTATGATCAATAACCTGCACCGAGCAATCGTGTTGGATCGCCTTCCTTCGGACATCGAGGCCGACGATCCAAACGACGCGTTTTTGCTGGCTATGTCACTTGCTGGCGACGTCGACTACCTGGTGACTGGCGACCGTCGTGCCGGTCTGCTACAGCGCGGGAACTTTGGCCGCACCCGCATTGTCACCCCTGGCATATTTTGCGCCCAAGTCCTCTAACGAAACTGCTGGCGGCGTGAGCGAATTTATTTTTACCGCAATGATGCAAAGTAAACAACCAGTTTATCGTATGTTCTCAATTTGCCATCGAAGAAAAGATGCTCCTGCCGCACATATACGTGGCGGGGTTTTCAACGCCGCCATCTGCTAGTCGCAAGTTCACACCCTTGCGGAACTTGTGCAACGCTGGCTGACGGTGGATAAAGAGCGGTTCGCACTACACAGAAACGGCCAGCCAACGCGAGGTTTTCAGTGGAAGAATATCTTCCTTCCCGACGGAACCCGTCTGCGAACCAACCACGGCGATAATATTGAATTCGCCAAAGTGGTAGGTGACCATATCGTTTTCGACGATGGCAAATTGTTGACGCCATCGTTGTTTGAGTATTCTCATCACCGCCGCCACCAATTCTTATGAGCTGCCGCCACTAAATCTCGTGGGGTACCGCCACCGATTCTCATAGGTCACCGCCGACCATTCTCACGATGTGCCGCCACCCGTTCTCGCAGAGCGCCGCCAGCCGCCTAGTCGTAGGCGGCCCCATAATTCGACGTACGCACTTTGGTCTTCCTGGGCGTACGTGACAATTCGTGTATTTGTCGCATGGGCCAGATGTTATCCTGACCGGCTTCGGCAGAGTGCGGCCAGGAACAGTCTTTCGACAGCCGTTTTCTACCACTTCACGCGGGACTGCTCTCTACCTGCCGCGCAAGTTGCCCAGTACGTGTAGCACAGTGATGAACCATGAAACCATTAATACATGCCCTGCGAGCTGACATCACCACCTTGACAGTAGACGCCATCGTCAACGCAGCCAATTCATCTTTGCTTGGAGGCGGCGGGGTTGACGGAGCCATTCACCGTGCAACAGGGCCCGAGCTGGTGCATGAATGCCGCCGCCTCGGCGGCTGCAAGACTGGCGAGGCTAAACTAACCAAGGGATATCGCCTGCCGGCCCGATACATCATCCATACGGTTGGCCCAGTCTGGCGTGGAGGCGATCAGGGGGAGCCGGAACTTCTCGCCAGTTGCTACCGCCGCTCAATCACGCTTGCGCGCAGCAAAGCACTGCGCTCGATAGCATTCCCGAGCATCAGCACGGGGATCTTCGGTTATCCGATCACCTTGGCTGCAACGACTGCCGTGCAGACAGTGCGCGATGCTCTCGCAGGTGCGCCTGAAATGGAGGAAGTAGTGTTCTGTTGCTTTTCCCCGGAAGATTTGGCTGTTTATGAGGATGCACTCGGTTAAGCTTGTTCGAGCCTATTACTCGCTATTGGCGGTCCTCGTCCGAGTACCATCGACGTCTACCGGCCAGGAGCCGCCCTTCAAGATTAATAACGATGACACACAAGAATATCAAGTCCATTATTTTAAGCATCATGGTCGCTGGAAGCGTGGGCTTGCCCGTTCTTGTGGTTGGCGGCGAAGTTACGCAATTGCCTAGTAAGCCGCAGGGGAGAAATTGCGAGCTGTCTACGCCCCCAATAGATGCCGGGGAAGAAGCGGGCCACGGTTATCTAGTTCAGGTTTCGCCGCGGGCGAAGGACATAGATAGCAACTACTCTGGTTGCCAAGCGGTCTTTTGGACGACAGCCAAGGAGCCAGCTCAGCTTGCTTGGCTAGTGGAAGTGGTCAACGGGGACCCGGTGCGTCGATGGTCTTCCGATCCTGCAATGCGGGAAATTTCGAAATGTGTTTATGGGCATGGTGTGTTGATGAAAGGATCTCCCGATGTCTGTCCTGTCCCGTCGGACCTTCTGATGCCGTCGCAAGCTCCCGGGTGCTTTACTTCTCCAAGCCCCATAGGGCGCTGCGACTATGATGTCGAGTAAGATGTTATTGATATTTTTTTGACCGAACTCGGCCGATTTCGGCCAGGCGCCGCCATTCCCTTTCTGTGTAATTTTCCCTATGGGTTTTAATGCAAAGTTCTTATTACAAACTTTTCGCTTTTATTCTTATGTGCAGCCCTACAGCTATAAGTCAAGCACAGGAGGCAGGTTCTCGCTGGCGACTGCGCGTGATGGATTTGAAGCATGCAGGCAAGGTTGACGCGACGATTCGGTTTCTAGGGGACGCTGCTACTGGGTCTTGCATGGGTGGCACGTGGAGGCGTGCAGCTGTTGAGGAGAAAACTGCTCACGATGAGAAGTTCTTCCCATTGGCTGAGCCATTAGCGTATCAAATAGAAAATGGCGTGCTTACACTCGGTCGAACGACAGTATGTGACGGGTATTTGTTTATTTCTGGCAAATCCGAAAAGACCGCTATCCATGGAACCTATGACGCGGTGAGTATGGGCGCAAGTCAAAATCTCGGCTATTTCACTTTGAAGAAGCTTCCATAGCATCTCCGTTTAGTCCGCTTCCGGGCGGCTTCCGCCAAGCGTGACAATTCGTGAACTTTCCGCTTTAGCAAGATGTTACCCTGAAGGCCATCGGCCGGGTACGGCCAAGAGCCGACATTCCCGATGTACTCTCATTCCTTATATGATCAAGAAAATTCTTCTAATTGTCTTCGCTCTATTCTCATTCTGTCTTGTACCCTGTGCTATTGCTGAACATAAGGATGAGCAAGCCTCCGTCTATGTGGACAACGCAACAGGTCTAAAATTTCCTCAAAAGCTTGGGCCTCTGAATTTTGTGGATGTCGTCGAGTACCCGGAGAAGCGCCTCGGTTACTGCGTTCGCTACAACTCGCCACGAGATTACGGCCAGCTTTGTGTCTACGACCAAGGAAGATTGAATCTACAAACAGGCATTGGTAGCGACGATTTCAAGAGCGAATTTGACCAGGTAGTGGGAGCGACTCTCGCCATTCTTGCTGTCCATCCACACCATGACGCGAAGGTCTTGGCGGACGGCACACCTTCGATCGGCACGGATGAAAAGGTAGCTGAAGCAAAGATGAAAATCCTCGCGTCAAAGCTCACTCTCCCAGATGGCAGCGATCAAGAGGACGCCCACATGATCTTAATGTCGGCTGGGCTTGGAAAATTTATCAAATTCAATTATACGGCGAAGAACATGGCCTCCGAAGATTTCGCAAACCGTTCGCGCGAAATTGTTGAAGCCTTTGTACGCTTTAACGGTGCAACAATGAAAGCCTTCCTTATTGAACGAAAAGGTAAAGCTGGGTAAGCCGAAAATGACAAACGAGCCAAACCATTTCATTAACTCGGACGCGCTAGCGCGTCGACTATGCGGTACGTATTCTTGCCGGACTGAGTTGGCCCTCTGACACCCCACCCGGTTATTGGCGAGGCTTGGCTGTTGACTGGCTTGAGCAAGGGGCGGCTTCGGCACATGCCGGCCAAAAGCGGTCATCGAAAACTTATGGATAGATTTGTATGAATGAACGCCCAATTCCCCCAGCAGCACAAAGAGACACCGCCTCTGTCGAGATGCTGCGTGTCTGGGTAGCTGAGAAGCAGTTACATTGTTCACTAAAGATTGGCATGTACAGAGATGGAATGCGCATTGACGAGGAATTGGCTTGGGGAACAATACTCGCAGATGCTGCTCGGCATATATCGAGAGCGTTGTATCCTGAAGATGCAAAAGCGCAGACGACTGCATTACTAAAAATTCTCCATAGCTTTAGCAATGAGGTCGCCGATCCAACGTCAGATGCTAAAGGCGATTTTTTATAGTCGGCTGAATTCGGCCACTAGCCGACCGTCGCAAAAAACGCTTGAACGGCCAAGAGTGGGCGGTGCGACTTGGACAAATTATTCAGTTACTTTTAGGATCGGAATATGCCTGATGGATCACGATTACGAAGAATTTGAAGCCGGTACCGAACGATATGAATCACTAGATCGTATTGATTCAATGGGATTGCTGAACGCGTTGAAAGGGTTATTTATCCTGAATGAGGATATATTCATGCGAATGCAGGCTTACAACTTAACCATAGTTGATACATTTCTTACTCAACTAGAATATTCGAATCTAAAAAAGTGGCATGAGATGGAGCGAACTCCGCCAGAGACTCACTTTTTGGGAGCCCAATCTCAAATGTGGATATTTGCTGCCTACGAGTTACTAAGAACATGGCAAGAGCGATGTAAAAACATTATCAAGTGGGCCGATAATGGTGGATTAAAACAAAAGCTGGAGGCTTTGCGAGCAAAAAATGATGGTGTTCTGCACTCCGGGCGTGAGAACCACATTCATCAGCTTGAGAGTGTAATTGCCCAACCAATGCTACTCGATCGAATTCGCCGAGAGTTAGCTCATGTCCACATTCCGTTTACACGGTTAGAATTTATTCGTGTGGCAATTGCTAAACACGAGGTCAGTGGGAAAGCAAAAACCGTTGCGCACATGCCGGGTTACGGTCGTATAAACATTTACTGTGGGTCGCTTGATTATCAAATGGATAATGGCCCCTATATTCTTGGTCAGATCAATCGACGTGACATTGCAGACAGCTTACGGTCAATCGAGTGGAATAGCGTGCCACCATCTAAGGAGGACCTTAAATCATTCGACGATTTCATGTCTGGCAAGATGCTATCGAGCATCTAGAAACTCTCCTTCTTGCACCTTAAAGATGTAGTCTGCCAATAGCGACTTCTTGCCAAACATATTAATAAAGCGATGTACGATTTTTGGGGCGATAGGCGGCTCAGTAGCGCTATAGGCCGGGCGTGATAATCAGTGAGTTTTTACGACTAAGCAAGCTGCTATCCTGACGCCACCGGCCGAGTTCGGCCAGAAGCAGCCGGACACATTTAGGATAGAGTGAGTGCATGCAAAGATATTTTTACGCGACGCCTAACGATTTGCTTCCAGCTTTGGACCATATTGACTCCGAGCTTCAACTCGCCTACGTTTTAATGGGACTATTCGATGACGAGGCGCAAACAACGTATGCAAATGGCTCCATGTTGCCAACACTTGCGGAATCCTTGAGCGTTGGAAGTGCGATATCCAGTCCAGGATACCTTGTCACTGAACGGTCGATGCCTATCCGTACTCGCGAAGTGCAACAAAACGACGGTAGTAAAAAGTACGCTGTAGACCAGCTGTTAAATCCTAATAGTATTGTTTTCCAGCATGGCGGTTTTTATTCAACCGAAATTTTGCTGCCCGGCCGCGTAGCAACCGTTTCAGATACTCCGGCCGCAATGAAAATTCAGCGAGTATTCTCAACCATATTGGCTAAGAGTTTTACTCGCGTAAAAGCCTATTGGGTTGGACAGGAGGCGCTGGCACTGCTACAGCAAGGAACCCGTTTAACTGTGGGCGCCGACTCATCTAGTGAATTTGACTTAAAACTTAACTGAACCGTGGTCCGATACCGGCCAACAGCAGCCGTTCCCAACTCATCGAAGGATACACTTTGCCCATTGAACTTCAATGCCTGTCGGGAATGCGCGTGTCCCATGTTTGGTTTTCGGACCACTCGATTTGCTACCTTGAGCTTGGTGTCCTCGAACCAGGGCGAGTTAGGCCAAATGGCACGGTCGGCAATCCTCGTGGTGAAGTAACTGTATTTTTAGGCTATGACTGGCTTGTAAAAAGCTTCGGCTATCAGAAATCACGCAAATACTTTCATATGCATGCGGCTGACCTAAACACACTCGCTGAGAAAATCATTGATACGACGATCCAGTGGGCATCGTTATCTGAAACCGGCAACGAACTCGAAATCTCCTTGTCGACGGGCGACATGTTGGAGTCCGTATCGTCCGATAATGAAACGGACTGGAATATTTGCTTTAATTAAGCAAGGGAACCGCTTTTCGAATTGGTCTTGATATCATGGAGGCCGTCGCAGTTCGGCCACAAGCGGACCTATCAAGTACAAAAGCCATAAATTAATGAGGCCAAATTTCAATACGTACAGTGGCTTATGGGCTGACGACGGGTCCCTAAGAGACGTGTATGTTCAAGGTATGCAGCTTCATAGCTGGGACCGATTCGATTCGCTGCTACGGCATCATGAGCTGGTATACAGCTTTGATGGAAAACCAGCTCGCTTCCCTGGCAGCCGAGCGATTTTCACCAATCGAGAAGGGAGTCATCTGTTGTCGGTGATGCTTGGGCAAGTGAGTGTCAATTGCCATTTTTTCGTTGAGTCGCAATTGGAGCTAGATATCTCACCCAGGGAAATTCTGGGTATTGCTGAGCATGATGCTGTTTTGGACTTCATCGAGCAGCTGGCACATGGAGTAGATCTCCAAGCGGACGTAACGCCAGAAAATGCGGAGGCTCGGCCCATGTTAAGTTATTCGCCCACAGCGCGGTGCTGGACGGTACACTCGTACTGACCACTGCCGTTCTCGGCCAGCAGCAGACGTTGCACTCTTAATACTTGGAAGCATGAGTTAACCACTAGGTGCCAGCTAATTTCTATAGAGCTCAAGTAGCAATGAACAATCTCTCGATTCCTGATGACTTTCCTTTGGATGTGTTGCTAAACCAAGAGTTAACCCAAATTTGTATTGGGTCTAACGAGATCGGCTTGAGGTTCTACCAAACCGCTGGTGATCCCCATAAGTGGAAACCGGGTGCGTCTATCGATATAGAAGCAGGGTTTGAGCTATTCAAGGATGGCATACTGCTTTGTGGGTCGTTTAACGATCGGCTGGGCTTCAACAGCGGTGGACTAACCGTGCTCCTCCGGCAATCTGTTGTCGCACTTAAACGTTTGCCGAAAAACGAACTTTCCCTAACTTTTTCCGGTGGTTTTTCCCTTAACCTCGTTACTGATGCCACTGGTTTTGAGTCATACCATCTGCAATGCAATGAAAAGGTTGTTGATGTGGCATTCCATCCACAAAATTAACTGGCTGTGGCTCTAAACGGCCAAAACTGGACTCCCGGTATCTCAGTAGTTACTGCTAACGTTTATAGAGGAATGGATGACTCCACAAGAAGCCTTCGAAGAAATCAAACAACGGATTCCGACCGGGACCCCACTGTTAGACGCGCTCAGTGAATTCGTGAACTTTTATGCTTCAACCTCAATTGATGGGTGCCCGAAAGATTCTGATGGAGATATGCTTTTGTTCGAATGGGGCGGCCCCTATTCATGGGATAAGTGCGTCTCTTTGAGCCTTACTCGTCAGTTCTCATCTAACGACGAAGATGGCGAGTACGATTGGATGCAGCAGTTGCACATGCACTGTCGTTACGATGCCAGCCAAGTGAACCTTGCTGCGGGAAATGAGTGGCTGCACGGACAGGATACCGATGCCTTTATTCAATATGTCTTAAGTGCGCCGTGCACTGAAACAGTCAAAATTCTGAACATGCGTTCCTTAGATTTCGAAATGCATGATGTTTAAGGAAGCGGCGGACTTCGGCCAGGAGCTGCCGGTCGCGAAAAAGTAAAAAAATGAAGAACTATGAATTCGATGGAGAACTTTATGGATTGTGCGTGCGGTTGCGGGGAGAGGCCCGTTAAAGGTCATTTTCTTCCTGGGCATGACCAACGACTCAGAGCTGACCTTGAACGACGAGTTGGAGGATTGATAGCTCTTAGAATGTTAGTGGAGGCCGCCGAGTATTTCGTTACCGGGGACGTCGGGAGTTCTCAATTCAACGGCATGGTCAAGGAATTGTTTCAAAACAAAGAAGCGCACCAAAGAAGACCCGGCGCCAACGGCCAACAGCACTCTGAGAACGTTAGTGTGTAGTGCGGTTCGGAGGATTTACTTTTACACAAAGCCCAAGATGGAGTGAGTAATGGGAAAAGAAGATGACGGCGCAAATGGACTTCCTAACGGCACCCAGATGCGAAAAGCCCTTGAAAAATCGGGTTATCTTTTCGAACAAAAAATTGCAAGCTTCATGCAAAAGCAAGGTTTCCATGTAGATTCAAGCTGGGCATTCAAAGACCCAGAACAAGAAAAATCACGTGAAATTGATGTAAGAGCCATTCGACAAGTACGAAGAGATGAGCCGAATAAGCTTCAGGTTCTATGTGAATTTCTTATGGAGTGCAAAAATTCGGACTCCCCACTGGTGTTTTTGCAAACGGAAAAGAACGGGCGTGAAATTAAAAATCAGCGACCCAGAGAGTATGTTTTTCCAATCCCGAAATATCAGCAACCTATTGATGAAAATTCATATACCGAAATAGACGCTTTCATACGGCTTGGCTTAAGCTCATCGCATTACTATTACTCAACGGGACTTAAGGCAACGCAGTTCGCGAAAATTATAAGAAAGGGAAGTGACTGGCATGCCAACCATGACGGCGTTTATGATTCATTAATTTTGCCTCAAGTGAAGGCGCTTGAGCAGCGTCGTAAGGAGGTAAAGCATTCGTATACAAAGGGACAGTGGGCTTCTATTTGGCTATTCTTTAACGTAATCGTCCTACGAGACCATCTTTTTGTTTTGGATGTAAATGAGCCTGATGCATTGCCAGTGTCGACCGGCCGAGTTAGCTTTGTCCGACATGTTAAAACGGCAGATTTGGATGAACATTATTTAATAGACTTTGTAACAGAAGAATATCTAATTGATTACATTAAAGAGGTCGCCTTTTTTGCGGAGGCCGTAGCGGCGTTCTTACCTGATGCACAAACGCGGCTGCTTAATCCTAAGTTTCAAGATTAGTCACAAGCCGTTACGTGCCAATGTCCGCAACGGGGTGCGGATTCAATCGGTGGTCGCAACACTCTAAGCTAAATGCGCAAGCATGAGGAGTGTTGACGATGAAACAGAAACCTCGAATCCACTACACGGAATGCCAGAAGGCGCAGATGTGGGAGCGCTGGA
>NZ_WWCX01000094.1:0-25154 GCF_009857655.1 Duganella vulcania | reverse complement strand
TGACCGCGCCGGCGCCGGGCGCGTGCTGGCGCCACATGCCGACCGTGCAGGCGCCCAGGAACAGCAGCAGTGTCGCCAGCAGCAGCGCCATCGCGCCGCGGAACAACCAGGTTTGCTCCAGCCAGAAGGCGGATGCCAGCAACAGCGTACCCGCGCACAGGCCGGCGTGCACGGCGGCGCCGACCGCGCCGGCGCGCGGCACGGTGATGCCGGCCACCACCGGCAGGATCTGCATCAGCGCGCCGATCATCGTCATGCTCAGGCAGCCGAGCACCATCAGGTGCGTCAGCGCCAGGGTGTGCGGCGACCACCGGCTCAGCAGCGCGTCCGGCCCCTGCCACGCCAGCAGCGCGGCCGCCAGCGCCGCGAACAGCGGGGCGCTGAGGAAGAAGCGCAGCGGCAGCGACAGCGGCGGATTGTCGTCGAACGACAGCGCGCGCCGGGGGGCGTCGAGGGGTTTCATGCGGAGGGCGCGTCCGGCACCAGCCAGATCAGCACTTCGAAGCGCAGGTCTTCCAGCTGCGTGGTGCGGTAGTCGTAGCCGTAGCGCTGCAGCACGCGGTACAGCGGGATGGGATTGCGGTCGATCAGCACGCGCAGGCGCTCGTCCGGACCCAGCGTGTCGAGCGCGTCGAGGATGCGCACCATCGGCTCCGGCGGCTCCATGCCGCCCACGTCCAGCAGGCGCGCGCTGCCTTCGTGCTCCAGCGCGGCGCTCATGCCGGGCTCCCGGCTTCGGCCAGCGCCAGGCTGTCCATGCTGGCGATGATGGCGTCGGCCTGGTCCACCAGCGCGCGGTCGGCGTGCGGGTAGAGGATGCCTTCTTCCTTCAGGTTATGCTGGTGCATCAGCACGCGCAGCGTGTCGGCGTTGTCGAAGAAGTCCTCGGCGTCGCGGCGGGTGAGGGCGGCGCTCATCTCGCACAGTGTGTCGCGCATGTGGCCGTGCTCGGCGCGCATGACGGCGGTCGGGCCGTAGGCATTGCCCATGGCGCGGTCCAGGCGCGGGAACAGGACGCGCTCTTCCTTGTCCAGGTGGAGCTCGAACATCCGCAGGAAGGCGGCGAAATCGTCCTCGGCCATGTCCCAGTCCTTGCGGGCGATGGCCGCTTCGGCCACGGCGTATTGCTCATCGCAGCGGCGGTGTTCGCGGTCCATGTAGGTGGCGATCTTGTTCATCTCGATTCCTTGGTTATGTGCTGTGGAGCATTGTCCCATTCGAGCAAGCTGAATTTCTTTGATTCACATCAAGGATTTTCAGGTTGACGGCGGGATACAGTTCGTTCGCCGTTTGGCCATGATTAATTACCCGTGCCTTTTCACCACATGAATCGAACCGACTCCCCCGTTTCCCCCGCCACGCGGCCCATCGAGCTGGTGTGCCCGGCCGGCAGCCTGCCGGCGCTCAAGTCGGCCGTCGACCTGGGCGCCGACTGCGTCTACCTGGGCTTCCGCGACGCCACCAATGCGCGCAATTTCGCCGGCCTCAATTTCGACGACGCCGCCATCGCCACCGGCATCGCCTACGCGCACGAGCGCGGCTGCAAGGTGCTGCTGGCGCTGAACACGTACCCGCAACCGGACGCCACCGACTTGTGGCGCACCGCCATCGACCGCGCCGCCGCGGCCGGCGTCGACGCCGTGATCCTGGCCGACCCCGGCCTGATGCGCTACGCCTGCGACCATCATCCGTCGCTGCGCCTGCACCTGTCTGTGCAGGGCTCGGCCACCAACGCCGAGGCCATCAACTTCTATCACAAGCACTTCGGCATCGCCCGCGCGGTGCTGCCGCGCGTGCTGTCGCTGGCCCAGGTGGAGCATGTGGTCAAGAACACCGAGGTCGAGATCGAAGTGTTCGGCTTCGGCAGCCTGTGCGTGATGGTCGAGGGGCGCTGCGCGCTGTCGTCCTACGTGACGGGCGAGTCGCCCAACACCCACGGCGTGTGCTCGCCGGCCAAGGCGGTGCGCTGGCAGCAGAATGCCAACGGCCTGGAGTCGCGCCTGAACGGCGTGATGATCGACCGCTACACGCCCACCGAGAACGCCAGCTATCCGACGCTGTGCAAGGGCCGCTTCGAGGTCGAGGACGAGACCTACTACGCGGTCGAGGAGCCGACCAGCCTGAACACGCTGGAACTGCTGCCGCAGCTGCTGGAGATGGGCGTGCGCGCGGTCAAGATCGAGGGCCGCCAGCGCAGCCCGGCCTATGTGGCGCAGGTCACGCGCGTGTGGCGCGAGGCGCTCGACCAGTGCCTGGGCAACGCCGCGCGCTACTCGGTCAAGCCGGGCTGGATGTCGGAACTGAATACCTTGGCGGAGGGGCAGCAGCACACGCTGGGCGCCTACCACCGCTCGTGGAAATGAAACTGGAGTCACAATGATGAAATTAGCCCTGGGGCCGCTGCTCTACTACTGGCCGCGCGCCCAAGTGATGGAATTCTACGAACAGATCGCCGAGACGCCGGTCGATATCGTCTACCTCGGCGAGACCGTGTGCTCGCGCCGCCACGAGCTGCGCGCCGCCGACTGGCTGGCCGTGGCCGCCATGCTGGCCGACCGCGGCAAGGAGGTGGTGCTGTCCTCGCTGGCGCTGATCGAGTCCAGCGCCGATTTCGGCGCCCAGCGCCGGCTGGCGGCCAACGGCCACTACCAGATCGAGGCCAACGACATGGGCGCGGTGCAGCTGGTGTCCGGGCAGGGCGGCTTCATCGCCGGTCCGCACCTGAACATTTATAACCCGCCAACGTTGCAGCTGATGCATGAGCTGGGCGCGCGGCGCTGGGTGATGCCGCTGGAGATGAGCCGCACCGGCCTGGGCCACATGCAGAACGGGCGTCCGGCCGGCATGGAGACTGAGGTGTTCGCCTTCGGCCGCATGCCGCTGGCGTTCTCGGCGCGCTGCTTCACGGCGCGCAACCGCAACCTGCCCAAGGACGATTGCCGCTTCAGCTGCATCGACCATCCGGACGGCCTGATGATGCGCACCCGCGAGAAGCAGGAGTTCCTGGTGCTGAGCGGCATCCAGAGCCAGTCCGCGCTGGTGTACAACCTGGTGGGCGAGATGGCAGAGATGAGCGCGATGGGCGTCGATGTGGCGCGGCTGAGCCCGCAATCGCAGCACATGCCGCAGATCATCGCGGCGTTTGACGCAGCGCGCGGCGGCGCCTCGCAGGCCACGCCGACCGCGCAGGCCATGGAAGCGCTGCTGCCGGCGGCCGCCTGCAACGGCTACTGGTACGGCAAACCCGGACTTGAATATCGCATGGAGGACGCAGCATGATGACTACCATAACCAATTCCCAGCAAGGCGGCGCGCGGCCATTGCCGGCGCCGCTGGCGGCGTTCGGTAGGCTGCTGCCGGCCTATCCTGGCGCGCTGCTGTGCGTGGCGGCGCTGAACCTGGTGCTGCGTCCGCACCTGCCTGAGGACGTGCGCGCCAGCCTGCGCGGCAAGCACATGCGCGTGAGCGTCAGCGATGCCGGCGTGGCGTTCGACTTCACCTGGCGCGACCAGGGCTTCGCGCCGATGCGCGCGGATGGCGTGCCGGACCTGGACATCGGCGCCTGCACCCGAGACTTCATCGCGCTGGCCCGCCGCGAGCAGGACCCGGACACGCTGTTCTTCTCGCGCCGCCTGTCGATGCAGGGCGACACGGAACTGGGTCTGCTGGTGAAGAACACGATGGACGCGATCGCGCTGCCGATGTCGGAACTGGGCAAGCAAGCCCTGACCCGCCTGTTCGACAGCCTGCCAGGCCGGCGCACGCGGGCTTAGTCCGGATCGCGTCGGCTTTGTGACTATAATACGTACACCGATTACGTTTTACATGGTCACTTTACTCCGATGAAAATCAAGAAACCAAGCACTGACAAGGCAATGACTGTTCGCCTCCCGGCAGATCTTGCCGGTCAGCTTGATAAGCTGATTCAGACGACCGGCCGCAACAAGAGCGCAATCACCGTGGCCGCACTCCGGCATTACCTGGAGACCGAGTCCTGGCAAATCCGGGACATCGAGGAGGGCATTGCGGAAGCGGATCGCGGTGAGTTCGCGAATGCCAGCGAAGTAAAGTCCTTCTTCGAAAAATATGGCGGTTAAATGGACCAGAACTGCGCTGGCCAATCTTGTTGCCATCGTGGAGTACATTGAGCAGGATAACGCCGAACGTGCACGGTCGTTTGTGCTGGAGATTCAGGCGAAGACAAACAGTTTGGCTCAATTCCCCAGCATGGGACGGCCCGGCCGAGTGGCCGGTACTCGCGAGTTGGTCATTCACTCCAACTACATTATTCCGTACAGAGTACGTGGGGACGTAGTCGAGATCCTGCGGGTGCAGCATGTGGCCCGGCGCTGGCCACGGCGGTTTTGAACCGAATGCCGGGCCAGCTGGCGTAGCGGCTTAGTGGTTGCGGCGTACGCTGAAACGGGGGAATAGTGGCTTGATACGTTCCAGCAGCTCTTCGCCCGGATAGCCGGCGACCGCGCTGGTCACCAGCGCGTCGTCCTGGCAGCCGGTGGGGCGGAACTCCTGCAGCACGTAATGCCCGACGCCCAGCGCGGACAAGGCCCGAGCCAGCGCAACCAGTTGCGTCGGCGGCAGTTGCGACGGATGCACGGTGGTGCGGCACTCGTACTCGACGCCGCTGGCCTGCACTGCGGCGATGCTGGTCCGCACCGGATCGCCGCTGCCCGCCACGCCCGTCACCACGGGATACAGCGAGAACGGCGCCTTGACGTCCAGCCCCACCCAATCCACCAGCGGCAGCACGCTGGCCAGCCGGTCCGGGTAGATGCCGGCCGTCTCCAGGCCGATGCGGAAGCCCAGCGCCCGCACCTGGGCGATGGCGTCGCCCAGCGCCGGGTCCATCGTGGCCTCGCCGCCGCAGAACACCACCGCGTCCAGCAAGCCCACGCGCCGCTTCAGCGCGGCCAGGATGCCGTCCCACGGCAGCGGACTGTCGCCGGTGCGCGGCTGCAGGTGCGGATTGTGGCAGTAGCCGCAGCGCCACGGACAGCCCTGCACGAATATCACGGCCGACAGGAGGCCTGGATATTCGGTGGCGCTGAACGGCGTGTAGCCGCCCACCTTGAGCGTGGCGCGTCCCATCTTAGCGGCCGGCGTTGATGGCGGCTTCGCTGAAGAATTTACGCTCGTGGAATTCCCCCTGCTTGCCGATGTTGAACGAGGCCAGCGGACGGTGGTAGCCCATCACGCGGGTCCAGATTTCGCAAGGCTGGCGTTCGGCGTTGTCGAGTTCGGCGATGGTGGCTTGAGGCAGATTGTTCATGTCGTTTCCTTGATTGAGGTGGGTTGAAAAATCAGGCAGTGGCGGCCTGTTTGCGCGCCAGCAGGTCGGCGTCGCACTTGGGGCAATACTGATGGCTGCCGTTCAGGTAGCCATGCTTGGGACAAATCGAGAACGTCGGCGTGATGGTGATGTACGGCAGGCCGAAGCGGCTCAGCGAACGGCGCACCAGCTGGCGGCAGGCGTCCGCGCTCGACAGCGCCTCGGTCATGTACAGGTGCAGCACGGTGCCGCCGGTGTACTTGCGCTGCAGCGCATCCTGCTGCTCCAGCGCCTCGAACGGATCGTCGGTGTAGCCGACCGGCAGCTGCGACGAGTTGGTGTAGTAGGGCATCTCCGCCGTGCCCGCCTGGCGGATGGCCGGGTAGCGCTTGCGGTCTTCCTTGGCGAAGCGGTAGGTCGTGCCCTCGGCCGGCGTGGCTTCCAGGTTGTACATGTGGCCGGTCTCGGCCTGGAACTCGACCATCCGCGCGCGCACGTGGTCCAGCAGGCGCAGCGCCAGCGCGCGGCCCCATTCGGTGGTGATGTCGTGCTCGCCGCTCGGGTCGAAGTTGCGCACCATCTCGTTGATGCCGTTCACGCCCAGCGTGGAGAAGTGGTTGCGCAGCGTGCCCAGGTAGCGCTTGGTGTACGGGAACAGACCGTTGTCCATGTGGCGCTGGATCACCTTGCGCTTGATCTCCAGGCTGTCGCGGCCCAGCTCCAGCAGGCGGTCCAGCGCGGCCAGCAGGCCGGCTTCGTCGCCGCGGTGCAGGTAGCCCAGGCGCGCGCAGTTGATCGTCACCACGCCCAGCGAGCCGGTCTGCTCGGCCGAACCGAACAGGCCGTTGCCGCGCTTGAGCAACTCGCGCAGGTCCAGCTGCAGGCGGCAGCACATCGACCGTATCATGTTCGGCTTGAGCTCGGAGTTGATGAAGTTCTGGAAGTAGGGCAGGCCGTAGCGCGCCGTCATCTCGAACAGGCGCTCGGCGTTCGGGCTGTCCCACACGAAGTCTTCGGTGATGTTGTAGGTCGGGATCGGGAAGGTGAAGGCGCGGCCCTTGGCGTCGCCCGCCATCATGATCTCGATGTAGGCCTGGTTGATCATGTCCATCTCGGCTTGCAGGTCGCCGTAGGCGAACGGCATTTCCACGCCGGCGATGTGGGGGATCTGCTCGCGCAGGTCTTCCGGGCAGACCCAGTCGAAGGTCAGGTTGGTGAACGGCGTCTGGGTGCCCCAGCGCGACGGCACGTTGAGGTTGTAGATCAGCTCCTGCATGTACTGCTTGACCTCGGGATAGCTCAGGCTATCCTTGCGGATGAACGGCGCCATGTAGGTGTCGAACGAGCTGAACGCCTGCGCGCCGGCCCATTCGTTCTGCAGCGTGCCGAGGAAGTTGACGATCTGGCCGATGGCGCTGGACATGTGGCGCGGCGGGCTCGATTCGACCTTGCCGGGCACGCCGTTCAGGCCCTCGTTGAGCAGCGTGCGCAGCGACCAGCCGGCGCAGTAGCCGGCCAGCATGTCGAGGTCGTGGATGTGGATGTCCGCTTCGCGGTGGGCGCGGCCCACTTCGGGCGGATAGACGTGGTTGAGCCAGTAATTGGCGATCACCTTGCCCGAGACGTTGAGGATCAGGCCGCCCAGCGAATAGCCCTGGTTGGCGTTGGCGTTGACGCGCCAGTCCTGGCGGTCCAGGTATTCGTTGATGGAGGCGGCGACGTCGACCAGCGAGTGGCGGTCCTGGCGCAGCTTGGCGTGCTGCTCGCGGTAGACCACATACGCGCGCAGGGTTTTGCGGTAGCCGGCGTCGTACAGCACGCGCTCGACGGTGTCCTGTGCCAGCTCGACCGTCAGCGCATCCTCGGGACTTAGCGACGACAGGTGCAGCAGCGTGCACTCGGTCAGCTGGGCGGCCTCGCGGGCGTCGAACTCGCCGCTGGCGCGGCCGGCCTTGAGCAGCGCGGCTTCGATCTTCTCCAGCGCGAAAGCCTGCTCGCTGCCGTCGCGTTTGGTGATCTGCGTATGAAACAATCCTTGCATGCTTTCTCCTTGATCCCATATCTAGTTGGTTTCGATAGGTTAGGCACTAGATATGGTGTCGTCAATCAAAGTCAGCGTGATTTTCAAATTCCATGATCTGGATTGCCCTTGTGGCAGTATTGATGAGCTTGTATCGTGTGGCGACAAACGACAGGGTCGCATCGACCATACTTGATCTAAACGACGGAATAGTTCGGGAATTAGAAATGATGAAGAATGCGCTAGCTTTGCTGGCTGTGATATCGGTGCCGGTGCTTGCACAAGATCACGCGCCGGTATCATCGATCACAACCGCCACCTGGGCGCAGTACAAGGACGAATATCAGCAAAGCCCGCTCTGTGCCAAGGACGAGATCACGTTGTGGACCTGCGAGACAGGCAAGCGGGTATATTCGCTGTGTTCGTCGCATGAGGTGACTCGCACGACCGGGTACATGCAGTACCGGGCTTTCGACCACGGCAAGCTCGCGTTGACGTACCCGGCTGAGAAGAGATCGCCGCTGGGAGTGTTTGTCTACAACTCCTACGGAAGCGGCGACGCATCGGTCGAGTTCACAAACAACGGTTACGGCTATACGCTGTTTGACGCGCTTAGAGGGGATTCGTCAATCCACGTGGTAGCGCCGTCTGGCAAACAGACTGAAATAAAATGCGGCGGCAATCAAACCCTTCAGCTCAATTACTCCATGCGGCTGATGTACGACTCAGGTGTCTGGGCAGGCAACTAAACAGAATGGGGTCAAGTCTGACATTCGGACACGAGCTCTGCTGTAGTGTCGCTTACAGCAGAGCTCGTGTCCGAATGTCAGACTTGACCCCAAGTGTTGCTTTGCGCCGGTGCTAGAATGCGGCTTCACTTTTCGAAGGGAGTTCCATGCGTCGCTTTGCCTTGCTCTTGCTCTTGCTCGCTCCGATGGCCTTTGCCCAGGTCGACCTGAATGTGGCCACCTACAATCTCCGCTACGACAATCCCGACGATGGCAAGAACGTCTGGCCGGCCCGCCGTGACGCGGTGCGCGCGCTGGTGCGCTACCACGAGTTCGATCTCTGGGGCACGCAGGAGGGCCTGGCCAATCAATTGAAGGATCTGGACGCGCTGGGCGATTTTGCGCGCGTCGGCGCCGGCCGCGACGATGGCCGGGACGCCGGCGAACACTCGGCCATCTTCTACCGGAGCGCGCGCTTCGCGCTGGAAGACCACGGCGACTTCTGGCTCAGCGCCACGCCCGAGAAGCCGTCGCTGGGCTGGGATGCGCGCTGCTGCAAGCGCATCGCGACCTGGGCGCGCCTGCGCGACAAACCCACCGGCCAGGTGTTCGTCGTCCTGAACGCGCATTTCGATCATGAAGGCGTTGTGGCGCGCCGCGAGTCGGCGCAGTTGCTGCTGCAACGCGGCCGCGCGCTGGCGGGGGCATTGCCATTGATCGTGATGGGCGACTTCAACAGCACCCCGGACAGCGAAGCCTACGCCACCATCGGCGCCGCGCTGCGCGATGCAAGGGGCATCAGCCAGACGCCCCCGTATGGACCGGTGGCGACGTTCAACGACTTCGACGTCACCAGGCCGGCGCGCGAGCGCATCGATTACATCTTCCTCAGCCCGCAGTGGCAGGTGCTGCGCTACGCCGTCCTGACCGACTCGGTCGACGCGCGCTACCCATCCGACCACTTCCCGGTCGTGACGCGCCTGCGCTTGCGTTGAGCTGGCTGGCGTGCTTCGCTTGGCCGCTTAGCCGAGCTTGTTGTCGGCGATGTGGTAGTGCGGATCCTCGAACTGGTTTACTTCGACCATTTGCTTGGCCCTGCCGAGAAGTTCCAGGCAGTCCGGGCTGAGGTGGCGCAGGTGCAGGGTCTTGCCGGCCTGCTGGTAGCGCGCCGCGACGGCGTCGATGGCCTCGATCGCGGAGTGATCGACCACGCGCGCATCCCGGAACTCGATGACGACATGCTGCGGGTCGCCATCGGGCGTGAAGAGTTCGGCGAAATTGGCGGTGGAGGCGAAGAACAGGCTGCCCTTCAGTTCGTAGACCCGCCAGCCCAGATCATCGGTGCGCACCCGCGCCGAAATCTGCTTGGCGTGCTGCCAGGCGAACACCAGCGCGGCAAACACCACGCCGCACAAGACCGCGACGGCCAGGTCGGTCAATACCGTGATGATCGTGACGCCGACCACGATCACCGCGTCCTGGCGCGGAATCTTGCGCAGCGTTTGAAGGCTGCCCCATTCAAACGTCTTTTCGCACACCACGAACATCAGCCCGACCAGGGCCGCCACCGGTATCATCTCGATCCAGTGCGACAGGAACAGGATGAAGGCCAGCAGGAAGACCGCCGCCACGATCCCGGACAGCCGCATGCGCGCGCCGTTGTTAATGTTGATCATGCTCTGGCCGATCATCGCGCAGCCTCCCATCGTGGCGAAGAAGCCGGCGACGAAGTTGGCGGCGCCCTGGGCCATCGATTCACGGTTGGGCTGGCCACGGGTGCCGGTCATGGCGTCGATCAGGTTCAGCGTCAGCAGTGATTCCATCAGGCCGATGGCGGCCAGGATCAGTGAATACGGCAGGATGATGGTGAGCGTTTCCAGCGTCAGCGGCACGGCCGGAATATGGAAGTGCGGCCATCCTCCGGCGATCGATCCCATGTCCCCCACGGTCTTGGTTTCGATACCCAGGCCCGCGACCAGCGCGGCCACCACCAGGATGGCGGCCAGGGCCGACGGGATCGCCGTCGTCAGTTTCGGCAGCAGGTAGATGATCGCCATGGTCAGCCCGATCAGTCCGGCCATGACCAACAACTGCCGCTGCGCCATCCAGGCGCCATCCATCTTGAAATGGCCGAACTGCGCCAGGAAAATCACGATGGCCAGGCCGTTGACGAAGCCCAGCATCACAGGATGCGGCACCATCCGTATGAACTTGCCCAGCCGGAGCGCGCCGAACAGCAGCTGGATGGCTCCCATCAGGATGACGCTCGCGAACAGGTATTCCTCGCCATGCTGGACGACGAGGCTCACCATCACCACGGCCAACGCTCCCGCCGCGCCCGAGATCATTCCGGGCCTGCCTCCGGTCAGCGAGGTGATGATGCAGATAAAGAAGGCTGCGTAGAGACCGGTCAGCGGGCTGACATGCGCGATCAGCGCGAAGGCGATGGCTTCCGGCACCAGCGCGAGCGCGACGGTCAGGCCGCTCAAGAAATCCGTCTTGATGGCCGCGGGGTTGTTCAACAAATTGTTCTCCTATGGATGTTCGCCATCCCCGCGCGAGCGGGAACGACGGGACATGGAGGCGCTACGCGCTTACCACATGATGACGCGCTGTTCCGGCGGCAGGTACATTGGATCGCCCGGCTTGATGCCGAACGCTTCGTAGAAGCCGGGCTGGTTCATCACCGTGCCCTTGGCGCGGAACTCGCCAGGCGAATGCGGATCGCTCTTGATCTGCGCGATCGCCGCCTCGGGACGCAGCTTGGCGCGCCATTTCATGGCGAAGCCGATGTACAGGCGCTGCTCGCCGGTCAGGCCGTCCAGCACCGGCGATGGCTTGCCGCCCAGCGAGCGCTGATACGCTTTATAAGTGATCGACAGGCCCGAGTTGTCGCCGATGTTCTCGCCCAGCGTCAGCTCGCCGTTGATGAAGTAGCCAGGCACCGGGCTGTAGGCGCCGTATTGCTTGACCAGGCCGGCCGCGCGCGCCTTGAAGGCGGTGCGGTCTTCCACGGTCCACCAGTTGCGCAGGCGGCCCTTGGCGTCGTACTGGCTGCCGGAGTCGTCGAAGGCGTGGCTGATCTCGTGGCCGAAGGTGATGCCCAGCAGGCCGTAGTTGACCGCGTCCTCGGCCTTCACGTTGAAGAACGGCGGCTGCAAAATCGCGGCCGGGATCGTGATCGCGTTCAGCGACGGGTTGTAGCTGGCGTTGACGGTTTGCGGCGTCATCGACCATTCCTCACGGTCCACCGTCTTGCCCAGTTTTTCCAGGTTGCGCGCCCGGCTCCACGCGCGCGCCGAGCGGACGTTGGCGACCAGGTCGTTCGGCTGGGTCTTCATGGCGCTGTAGTCGCGCCATTTTTCCGGATAGGCGATGTTCGGCTTCAGGGCCGCCAGCTTGAGCTGCGCTTCCTTCTTGGTCTCCGGGCCCATCCAGTCCAGCTTGTCGATGCCGTCCTTGAACGAGGCCACGAAGTTGTTGAACATGGCCATCACGCGCGGCTTGGTCTCCGGCGGCAGGTACCTCTGCACATACAGCTTGCCGACCGCGTCGCCCAGCGCGCCGTCGGTGAAGCGCAGCGCCAGTTGCCATTGCGGTTCGCTTTGCGGCACGCCGCGCAGCACCGTGCCCTCGAAGGCGAAGCGTTCCTTGACGGTGGCGCTGTCCAGGTAGGAGGCGTAGCTCTCGATGATGCGCCAGTTGAAGTAGCTCTTCCACGATGCCAGCGGCACGTTGGCCACGGCGTCGGCAAAGCCGGTCAGGAAGCTTGGCTGGCGCACCACGGCCGACGATTCCTTCGGCGCCAGGCCGGCCGCGCTGAAGTAGGCTGGCCAGTCGAAGGCCGGCGCCAGCGCGGCGAACTGGTCGAACGCCACGCGGTTGTAGGATTTGACCGGATCGCGCATCTGCACGCGGGTCCACTGCGCGGCGGCCAGGCGGGTCTCGACGTCGAGAACCTGGGCCGCGTGGGCGGCGGCTTCCTTGTCGCCGCTCATGGCCAGCATGGTTTCGATGTGCGCCAGGTACTTGGCGCGTACGCCTTTGAGCTTGGCGTCGTCGTCCTTGAGGTAGTAGTCGCGGTCGGGCAGGCCCAGGCCGGACTGGCTGACGTTGATCGTGTAGTGCTCGGGATCCTGTGCGTCCGGCGCGATGTGGGCCGAGAACGGCGTCTGGATGCCGCTGCGCTGCAGGTAGGCCAGCAGCGCCGGCAGGTCCTTCTTGTCGTTGAGCGCGGCCACGTGGGCCAGGTCGGACTGCAAGGGCTTGAAGCCGGCGGCGTTGCGCGCCTTGTCATTCATGAAACTGGTGTACAGGTCGGCGATCTTGTGCGCGTCGCTGCCCGGCTTGCCGGGATGCTTGACGGCCGCATCCATCAGCGTGCGCAGCTGGCCTTGCGCGGTTTCGCGCAGCTCGATGTAGGTACCCCAGGTCGATTTGTCGGCCGGGATGTCGGTGTTGCGGGTCCAGACTCCGTTGACGTAGCCGTAGAAGTCATCCTGGGGGCGGATGGCCGTGTCCAGGGATTTCAGGTCGATGCCGGACGCCTGTTGGGCATGCAGCAGCGGGGTGGAAAAGGCGAGCAGGGCGCAGCAGGCGGCGCTGACTAGCGTACGTTTCACGAAGGTTCCTTTGACGTGGGTTGGTCGGTGGGCGGGATTATACCCGCCGATCAGCCCCCGTAAGTAACCAACTTTACTTGATCAGCGCGGCCACCTGCTTGACGAACGCGGGGTCGGGATCGGCGTCGAGCCGGGTGGTGTCGACCTGCACGGTGCCGTTGGCGTCGAGCAGCGCGATGCGGGTGGTGTGGTTGATCTCGCCGCTTTCCAGCACGCGGTACTTGATGTTGAGCGTGGCGGCCAGCGCCCGGGTCTGGCTGTCGCTGCCGGCCGCCACCAGGCGGAACTGGGCCGGGTCGAGCTGGTGCATCATCAGCAGGCTGCTCAGCGAGGCCGGCGTGTCGTGTTTCGGGTCCAGGCTGATCATCAGCACGCGCACGCGCTTGCCGTCCGGTCCCAGCGCGGCCACGGTGCGCTTGAGCGTCTCGATGATGACCGGGCAGGCCGCGTGGCAGTCGCCGTAGAACATGGTGATCAGCACCGGCGTGCCGGCCATGTCGTGCAGGGCGAAGTGCTGGCCGGCGGCGTCGGTCAGCGTGGCGTCGAGGCGGTAGACGGAATTGCCGGGCAGCGCGGCGGCCGACCAGGCGTACATGGGGAGCAGCAGCGCGGCGGCCAGGGCGGCGCGGCGCAGGGGAGCGAGGTAGTTCATGGTCGTGATCCTTGTTCGTGAGGGGCGGGCTCGCGCACGCAGCGGAAGCCCAGGTTGGCGCCGTCCTGCCGCGCGTCCATCGCGGACAGCAGGGCCAGGCGCATCAGTACGGCGTAATTGCGGCGGTCGGCCAGCGACAGCGCGGCGCCGCCGCAGTAGTCGAGCAGTTTCTGGTCGCCGCTGGCGCGGCTGTCGGCATTGACGAACAGGCCGCTGTAGTCCTCGACCCATTCCCACACCAGCCCATGCAGGTCGTGGATGCCGTAGTAGTTGGCCTGGCCGGTTGCCACGCTGTGCGGCGGCTGCTTGCCGGCGTCGGCGTACCAGCCGAGGATGTGGGCCAGCCAGGCCGGGTCGTCGCGGGCGTCGGCGCGATGGTCGTCGGCGGCTGCCGCGAACTCCCATTCGTACCAGCGCGGCAGGCGGCCGCCTTCGGAGGCGCAATACGCCTGCGCGGCGAACCAGCCCACATGCACCACCGGCGCGTCGGCGGCCAGTGGTTTGAAATCGGTGGCGCCGCTCCAGCCGGACAGGTAGCTGGGCGCGGCCAGCAGCGCAGGCACCTGCCCGCGCTGCCATTCCGGCGCGTGTTGCACGAAGGCGGAGAATTCCGCGTTCGTCACCAGCCGGGTGCGCAGCAGATAGGGCGCCACGATCGCGGGCGACGCCACGCCATCGGCGGGCAGCACGCTGCGCAGCGTGCCGCCGGCGATGGCGCGGTAGTCGGCATCGCCGGCCATGCCGTCGCCGGCCAGCACGGCCAGCGTCAGCAGGACACTGCGGATCGCGGCGCGCCCGTTCATGGCTGGCGCGATTTGCGCATGTCGCGCACCTGGGCCGGCGTGACCGCAGGCGTACCCTTGTTCAGCTCGACACCGACGTAGTTGATCACGGCGGCGATGTCGTCATCGCTGAGGTCCTGCGGCGGCATCACGCCGTTGTAGTGCTCGCCATTGACGACGATCTCGCCATTGCGTCCGTTGAGCACGATGTGCGCCATTTCATACGGACGTTGCTGGAAGAAGTCGGAATTGGCCAGCGGCGGGAACACGCCGGCCACGCCCTTGCCGTCAGGCTGGTGGCAGGCCGAGCAGTTGCTGTCGTAGACGGCCTTGCCGCGCAGTTGCTGGGCGCGGTCGGCCACCACCGGAGCGGGCTTGGCGGCGGCTGGCTTGGCCGCTGCGGGGGCGGCGGCGGCCGCGCCGGCCAGCGGCTTCTTGATGCCCTTGCTGTAGATCTCAGGCCGGTCCGGGCCGCTCACCGCCAGCAGGCCGATGGCGCCCTTGTTGAAGGCGCGCGTGAGCGAGTGGTCGACCAGCGTCAGGTTGCCCGGCACGCGCGGCGTGAATTCGACGATGGTCGAGCCGCCGGCAGGCACCATGGTGGTCTGCACGTTTTCCTGGTAGTGGGTGCCGCCCTCGGTGTAGACGCGGTCGAAGATGGCGCCGATCACGTGGAAGCTGGAGGTGATGTTGGGGCCGCCGACGCCGAAGTACATCCGCACTTTCTCGTTGGCCTTGGCGGTCAGCGCGTTGGCGCCGGTCAGGGCGCCGTCCGCGCCGTTAAATACTACATAAGTAGGCTTTTCATCGATGGCCTTCTGCATGTCGAAGCCCTGCAGGCCGGGCGCGCGGTAGGCGCCGCTGGTGTAGAAGTCGCCCTGCATCACATAGTATTCGCGGTCGACCGGGGCCATGCCCTCCTTGGGTTCGACCAGGATCATGCCGTACATGCCGTTGGCCACGTGCATGCCGACCGGCGCGGTGGCGCAGTGGTACACGTACAGGCCGGAGGCCAGCGCCTTGAAGGTGAAGGTCGCTTCGTTGCCGGGGGCGATCAGGGTTTGCGCGGCGCCGCCGCCCGGGCCGGTCACGGCGTGCAGGTCGATATTGTGGGGCAGCTTGTTGTCGGGCAGGTTGAGCAGGTGGAGTTCGACGGTGTCGCCTTCGCGCACACGGATCATCTTGCCTGGCACGGTGCCGCCGAAGGTCCAGAAGGTGTAGCGGCTGCCGGGGGCGATTTCGCGCTCGACTTCCTCGACGGTCAGGTTCACCACAACCTTGGCCGGCGTCTTGCGGGTGATCGGCGGCGGCAGCAGCGGCGGGGCGAGCAGTTCTTGGGTGATGGTCGGCAGAGCGGTTTCGGACGGGGTGGCCGCTGTCACGTGGCTCATGGCGAGTACGGCGCTGGCAAGGCCGGCCGCTACCAGTTTCAATTGCGTTTTCATTTTTATGTCGCCTTGTAGTTGGTGGGTCGCACCCATGTCTGAGTGCGAGTCCATGCTATGGGAACAAAACGGAAATTTCTTTGACTTAGATTATGGAATTTCGGAAATACGACACAGTGCCTACCGGATGACTAGTGCGTAGTAACTAGAAAGTCGATCACCACGTGGCCGGCTTCGCGCGCCAGGTAGGCGGCCTGCACGCGCGGGCCGTAGCGGTGCTGGATCTGGGCCAGCAGCGGCAGCGGGTCGTGGTCGTTACAGAAGCGCATGATCTCGCCGGGGTGGAGCGAATCAAGCGCGCCGAAGATGGCGGCGTGGCGCAGGCGGCGGGCCACGCCACGGGCGTCGAACGGATAGATGCCGTCGGGGATGGTCGGCTGGGAACAATCGTGGGACATGGTGAAACTCCTTGTATGAGAAAGCAGGGCGCCCGGGGCGCCCCGCGGTAAAGTCGATCAGGCGCGGTCGGCGGCCACCGCCTCCAGGCGGGCGCGGCGTGCGGTCAGCAGGCGCCAGGCGAACAGCGCCAGGAACAGCGTGCCGATGGCGAACACCACGTCGCCCGGTACGCGCAGCCAGACCAGGGTCTCCATCAGCTTGGAGTGGATCACCTCAGGCGAGCGGGCGAACCACATGCCGGTGCTGACGCTGGCCCAGGCTTGATACAGGCCGGCAGGCACCAGCGAGATGAACACCATCATCGCCAGGCCGATGTTCAGGCACCAGAACATGGCCTTGAGCAGCGCGTCCGACCAGGCCATGCGCTCGCACAGGCCGCGCAGGCAGAACAGCAGCAGGCCGATGCCCAGCATGCCGTACACACCGAACAGCGCGGCGTGGCCGTGGGCCGCGGTCATGTTCAGGCCTTGCATGTAGTACAGCGCGATCGGGGTGTTGATCGAGAAGCCCAGCAGGCCGGCGCCGACGGTGTTCCAGAAGCCGACCGCGATGAAGCACAGGATCGACCACTTGTAGGTGCTGACCCATGGCGCGGCCTTCGAGCGCTGGTAGTTGCGCCAGGCTTCGACGCCGATCATCGACAGCGGCACCACTTCCAGCGCCGAGAACATGGCGCCGATGGCGATCACGAAGGTCGGCGTGCCGGTGAAGTACAGGTGGTGCAGCGTGCCCAGGATGCCGCCGAACAGGAACACGATGGTTTCCAGCACGATGGCGCTGTTGGCGGTCGCGGCGCGGATCAGGCCCAGGCGGGTGAACAGCAGTGCGATCACGGCGGTGGCGAACACTTCAAAGAAGCCTTCGACCCACAGGTGCACCAGCCACCAGCGCCAGTATTCGATCATCGAGTAGTGGGTGTGCTGGCCCCAGGTCAGCGAGGTGGCGTAGAAGCCGCCGATGCACAGCGCGGCCAGGAACACCATGACGATCAGGCCACGGCTTTCCGACTTCTTGACCAGCGCAGGCCACAGCGCGCGGCCCAGCAGCGTGACCCAGAACAGCAGGCCGATGAACAGCAGGATTTGCCAGATGCGGCCCATGCTGGTGAATTCCAGGCCCTGGTTGCCGATCCAGAAGGCGAAGGCGCTGCCCTTGTGTTGCAGCGAACCGAGCCAGCCCATGGCGGTCGAGCCAACCACGATGAACAGCAGCGCGTAGAACAGCACGTTCACGCCCAGTTTCTGGAACTTGGGCTCGTGGCCGGAGATGGCCGGTGCGATGTACAGGCCGGTGGCCAGCCAGGCGGTGGCGATCCACAGCACGGCGAACTGGGTGTGGATGGTGCGGCTGACCACGAACGGCAGGATCTGCGCCAGCGGGTAGCCGAAGAAGCTGTGGCCTTCGACCGCGTAGTGGGCGGTGATGACGCCCATGCCGACCTGGGCCAGGATCAGGCCGATGACGACGAAGAAGTATTTTTTGGTCGCCAACATCGATGGCGTAGGCTTCAGGTTGAACAGCGGATCGGTTTTCGGTGGAACAGGATCGGCTTCTTCCTTGGCGGCCGAGTGGAACATGACCATGGCGGCGATGGCGCCGATCATCAGGATGATGCTGGCGATCGACCAGATGCCGGCGCCGGCGCTTGGACGGTTGTCGATCAGCGGCTCATGCGGCCAGTTGCTGGTGTAGCTCAGGTCCACCGAGCCGGGACGGTCGGTGCCGGCGGCCCAGGCCGACCAGAACACGAAGGCCGGCAAGGCTTTCAGGTCGTCCGGATCGGGCAGCGAGTTGGCGTTCATCGCATATTGTTCGCGCAGATGGTCCAGCGCGCGGTTGTCGCCGAACAGGTCCATGTAATGGCGTGCCACTTCGCGCACGGCGGCGGCGCGGTCGACCGACAGCACGATGGTGTCGCGGCCCGAATCATAGGTGTTGCGGCGCATTTCTTCCTTCAGCCGCGCGTTCAGCGCCGCCTGGTTGGATTTGCTCAGGTCGTCGAAGTTGGCGCCGAAGTCGCGCTTGGCCCAGATCTGGCGCAGGGCCAGCGCTTCGCGGTGCAGCCAGTCGGCCGACCAGTCGGGGGCGACATAGCTGCCGTGGCCCCAGACGGTGCCCAGCTGCTGGCCACCGGCCGACAGCCAGGCCTGCTGGCCGCGGTCGACCTGGCCTTCGTCGAACAGCATGCTGCCGTCCGCGCTGATGATGTGTTTGGGGATGGGCGGCGCGGTCAGGTAGATTTCCGCACCCACCCAGCCGAGGACGGCGAAGGAGAGGGCGCAGATGACGGCGAGCCAGGTCCAGAGCTTGCGTGTGGCGTGCATGGCATGGTTCCTTATTGTTGGCTTGATGGGAGTGGTGCGCGAACCGGCAGGGACCGGATCGACAGGGCCGATTCTAGGCGCGCCGTTTAAACATGTATATTCGATTCCAGTTTTTCTTGATCCAAGTTATGAACAAATATTTTGGATGCATGAATAATGGCGCTGCCGTCTTCACTGGAGCTGACCATGCGCCTGACCGCCTTCACCGACTACACCCTGCGCACCCTGATTTACCTGGCTGGCCAGCACGACCGGCTGGTGACCATCGCCGAAATCGCCGAACGCCACGGCATGTCCAAGCACCACCTGACCAAGGTGGTGTATGAGCTGGGCCTGACCGGCGTGATCCGCACCGTGCGCGGGCGGCACGGCGGCATCACGCTGGCGCGCGCGCCTGAGGCGATCCGCATCGGCGAGGTGGTGCGGGCCAGCGAGCCGGACTTCCACATGGCCGATTGCTTCGACGCCCGCCGCGCCACCTGCGTGTATGCGGGCCGCTGCTGCGTGCAGGGCATGCTGGGCCGGGCCGTGGGCGCCTACCTGACGGCGCTGGACGCGGTCACGCTGGCCGACCTGACCTGTCCACCCGACGCCGGCGCCGCGCCCGGCGCCGCGGCCGGCCTGCTCCCGGCCTAGTTCTTTCGGACTAGGGCGCTAGCCTGATTGCCTTGCCGTTCTGGCCGTCCTGCCGATAGCCGGGCGCCGCCGCAACGCTTACGCTGATGCCATCCCCATGTCCGTCAGGAGATTGAAAGTGTCTAACAATAACAAAGCAGTACAGGTGCTGGTGAGCAGCACCGTATCGTTCACGATCTGTTTCGCGATCTGGATGATGTTCGCCGTGCTGGGCATCCCCATCAAGAAGATGCTCGGCCTGAATGAAACCGAATTCGGCCTGCTGGCCGCCATGCCCGTGCTGAGCGGCTCGCTGGTGCGTGTCCCGCTGGGCATCTGGTGCGACAAATACGGTGGCCGCATCGTGTTCTTCCTGCTGATGCTGGCCACCGTGCCGGCCATCTACCTGGTCGGCCTGGCCACCGCCTACTGGCAGTTCCTGGTGCTGGGCCTGTTCATCGGCCTGGCCGGCGGCTCGTTCTCGGTCGGCACGCCGTACGTGGCGCGCTGGTTCTCGCGTGAGCGGCGCGGCCTGGCGATGGGCATCTTCGGCGCTGGCAATTCCGGCTCGGCGCTGACCAAGTTCGTCGCCCCCGCCATCATCGCGGCCTGGGGCTGGCAAGCGCTGCCCACCGTGTACGCCATCGCCATGCTGGTCACGGCGCTGCTGTTCTGGGTGTTCTCGGCCACCGACCCGTCGCACCAGAGCGGCGCCAGCGTGCCGTTCTCGGAGCAGCTCAAAGTGCTGAAGGACCGCCGCGTATGGCGCTATTGCCAATATTACTCGGTGGTGTTCGGCGGCTACGTCGGCCTGGCGCTGTGGATGACCAAATACTACGTCGGCGAATACGGCTTCGACCTGCGCCTGGCCGCGCTGCTGGCCGCCTGCTTCTCGCTGCCGGGCGGCGTGCTGCGCGCGCTGGGCGGCTGGATCTCGGACCGCTACGGCGCCTACAAGGTCACCTGGTGGGTGATGTGGGTGTGCTGGATCTGCTTCTTCCTGCTGTCGTATCCGCCAACCGCGATGATCGTCAAGACCACCCACGGCGACCTGCAGCTGAGCCTGGCCCTGTCGCCATGGATGTTCACCGGCCTGCTGTTCATCGTCGGCACCGCCATGGCGATCGGCAAGGCCTCGGTCTTCAAATTCATCGGTGACGATTTCAGCGACAACATCGGCGCCGTGTCCGGCGTGGTCGGCCTGGCCGGCGGCCTGGGCGGCTTCGTGCTGCCGATCATGTTCGGCGCGCTGCTGGACCTGACCGGTGTGCGTTCAAGCGCCTTCATGCTGCTGTACGGCACCGTCTGCGTCTCGCTGGTCTGGATGCATTACTCGTTCCGCCCAACGGCGGCGCCGCAGCCGCTGGCCGGCGCGGCCGCCGCCTGAGCCCCAATTATTCAAGGAGAAAATAATGAGCAAATATATGATCAACACGTGGGAGCCTGAGAGCCCCACGTTCTGGGGCAGCGGCGGCAGCAGCACCGCCAACCGCAACCTGTGGATTTCGATTCCCGCGCTGGCGCTGGCCTTCGCGGTGTGGATGGTGTGGAGCGTGGTGGTGGTCAACCTGCCCGCCATCGGCTTCCAGTACAGCACCAACCAGCTGTTCTGGCTGACGGCCTTGCCCGGCCTGTCCGGCGCCACGCTGCGGATCTTCTATTCCTTCATGGTGCCGATCTTCGGCGGCCGCAAGTGGACCACCATTTCCACCGCCTCGCTGCTGATCCCGGCCATCGGCATCGGCTTCGCGGTGCAGGACGTCACCACCGGCTACCCGACCATGCTGGCGCTGGCGCTGCTGTGCGGCTTCGGCGGCGGCAACTTCGCCTCGTCGATGGCCAACATCAGCTTCTTCTTCCCTAAAGCCCAGAAGGGCTATGCGCTGGGCATGAACGCCGGCCTGGGCAACCTGGGCGTGTCGGTGGTGCAGTTCGTCGTGCCGCTGGTGATCACCGCCAGCGTGTTCGGCGCCATCGGCGGCGACGCGCAGACCGCCACCAAGGCTGGCCACACCACCACCATGTGGTTGCAGAACGCCGGCTTCATCTGGGTGCCGTTCATCACCGTCAGCAGCCTGCTGGCATGGTTCGGCATGAACGACCTGGCCTCGGCCAAGGCTTCGTTCGCCGACCAGGCCGTGATCTTCAAGCGCAAGCACAACTGGCTGATGTGCTGGCTCTACACCGGCACCTTCGGCTCGTTCATCGGCTACTCGGCCGGCTTCCCGCTGCTGATCAAGACCCAGTTCCCCGATGTCAATCCGCTGCAATACGCCTTCCTCGGCCCCCTGGTCGGCGCGCTGGCCCGTGTCGTGGGCGGCATCATCTCCGACAAGCTGGGCGGCGCCCGCGTGACCGTCTGGACCTTCGCGGCCATGATCGCCGCCGTGTATGGCGTCATCACCTTCCTGCCGCATGGCGGCACGGGCGGCAACTTCACCGGCTTCTTCTGGATGTTCATGCTGCTGTTCGCCGGCACCGGCGTCGGCAATGCCTCGACCTTCCGCATGATCCCCGTGATCTTCCTGACCGAACGTCAACGCGCCGCAGCAGGCCAGCCTGCCGCCGTGCAGCAGCAAGCCATCATCGACGCCAACAAGGAAGGCGCAGCCGTGCTGGGCTTCACCTCGGCCGTGGCCGCCTACGGCGCCTTCTTCATTCCAAAGAGCTACGGTACCTCGATCGCCATGACCGGCGGTCCCGACGCCGCCCTGTGGTGCTTCATCGCGTTCTATGTCAGCTGCATCGCCATCACCTGGTGGTGCTACGCCCGCAAGAACGCGGCCATGCCTTGCTAATCGGAGTTAAACCATGCCATCCGCCAGAGTGATCGCCCTGACCCCTTCCGTTGAATTCGACGCCGCGCTGGTGCGCAAGTTGAACCAGATGGGGCCGCGCTACACCTCCTACCCGACGGCCGACCGCTTCGGCGGCGGCTTCGGCGCGGAGCAGTACCGCGCCGCCGTCGCCAGCGTCGATCCGGCCGTGCCGATGTCGCTGTACGTGCATATCCCGTTCTGCGCGTCGCTGTGCTACTACTGCGGCTGCAACAAGATCATCACGCAGGACAAGGAAAAGGCGGTCGAGTACCTGGACTACCTGTACCGCGAGATCGCGTTGCAGGCGGGCCTGTTGTCCGGCCACCGGCGCGTGGACCAGCTGCACTTTGGCGGCGGCACGCCGACCTACCTGAGCGACGAGCAGATGAGCGAATTGCTGGCCAAGCTGCGCGGGCATTTCGAGTTCGCGCCGGACGAGGAGGGCGAGTTTTCCATCGAGGTCGATCCGCGCACGGTCACGCCAGAGCGCATCGCCACCTTGCGGCGCCAGGGCTTCAACCGGGTCAGCCTGGGCATCCAGGACTTCGATCCGGCGGTGCAGCAGGCGGTCAACCGCATCCAGTCGTATGAGGAAACGATGGCTGTGCTGCAGGCCGCGCGCGACTGTGGCTTCCGCTCGATCAGCGTGGACCTGATCTACGGCCTGCCGCTGCAAAGCGTGGCCAGCTTCGGGCCGACGCTGGACAAGATCGTGGCCGCCCGGCCGGACCGCATCGCGGTCTACAACTACGCGCACATGCCGCAGCTGTTCAAGTCGCAGCGGCTCATTTCCAGCGACGACCTGCCGGACCCGGACACCAAGCTGGCCATGCTGGGCCTGTGCATCGAGCGGCTGACGGAAGCGGGCTATGTCTACATCGGCATGGACCACTTCGCGCTGCCGGACGACGACCTGGCGCGCAGCCAGCGCGAAGGCAAGTTGCAGCGCAACTTCCAGGGCTATTCCACGCACGCGGACGCGCCGATGGTGGCGCTGGGCGTGTCGGCCATCAGCGCGGTGGGCGCCAGCTACAGCCAGAACGAGAAGGTGCTGTCGGCCTACTACGAGCGTCTGGACAAGGGCGAGCTGCCGATCTCACGCGGCATCGTGCTGACCGAGGACGACATGCTGCGCCGGGCCGTGATCGGCCAGCTGATGTGCGATTTCGAGCTGGACTACGCCAGCCTGGCGCTGCCCGAAGGCGTCAGCGCGGCCGAGTATTTCGCGCCCGAGCTGGAGCGCCTGAAGCCGCTGGAGGACGAAGGACTGCTGTGCATCGGCAGCAAGGGCTTGCGCGTGAAGATGCGTGGGCGCCTGTTGATACGCAATATCTGCATGGCGTTCGACCGCTACCTGCACGCGCCGCCAGTCGAAGGGCCGCAGCCGCTGCGGTATTCGCGAACCATTTGAGGGCTACGGCCATGGAAAAGAACAAAATCAAGGTACAAGCCTTCCTGGCCCGGGTGCCGCTGTTTAACTCGATGGGCGCCGAGGAGCTGGCGCGCATCGCGCTTGGCACCACCGAGGTGCGGGTGGAGCGGGGCGACACCATCTTCCAGCGCGGCGATCCGTGCATCGGCTTTCACCAGGTGGTGTATGGCCAGGTCAAGCTGGCGTTCACCTCGCTGGCGGGCTGCGAGAAGGTGATCGAGCTGATCGGCCCCGGCCAGAGCTTCGGCGAGGCGCTGATGTTCATGGGCAGCCCCTACATCGTCTCGGCCACGGCCACCGAGGACACACTGCTGCTGCACGTGGCCAAGCCGGCCATCTACCGCGAGATCCACAACGATCCCGAATTCGCCTGCAAGATGCTGGCCGGCCTGAGCCAGCGCATGCACAGCCTGATGTGCGACATGGAGTCGTTCTCGCTGCGCTCCGGCACCCAGCGCGTGGCGGGCTATCTGCTCAAGGAACTGCCGGAGGAAGAGGGCGGCCAACTGACGCTGCCGGCCACCAAGGCCGTGCTGGCCTCGCGCCTGAACCTGACGCCCGAACATTTCTCGCGCATCCTGGCCGACCTGAGCACGCAGCATATGATCACCTTTAAGGGCCGCAAGGTCCAGGTGCTTGACGTAACGGCGCTGCGCCGCTGCGCGGCCTGAGGGACTATCATGGAAGACATCGAAAAATTCATCAGCGGCTTTGGCCGCTTTCAACAGCAGTATTTCAACAACAGCGACAGCCCTTACGGCACCTTGCGTACGGGCCAGCGCCCGCGCACGCTGCTGATCGGCTGCTGCGATTCGCGGGTCGATCCGGTGCTGCTGACTGGCAGCGATCCGGGCGACATTTTCGTGGTGCGCAATATCGCCAACCTGGTGCCGCCGTGCACGCCGACCGCGTCGGCCGGTGTCAGTTCGGCGATCGAGTTCGCCGTGTGCGAATTGGAAGTGGAGCGGGTGATCGTGCTGGGCCATGCCGGCTGCGGCGGCATCCGCGCGTTGCTGGCGCCGCGTCCGGCGCAGCGCGAGACCGATTTCGTCGGCCAGTGGATGCGCATCGCCCAGCCGGTGGCCGAGCGCGTGCGGCGCGACCTGGCGCATCACAGCAGCGCCGAGCAGCACCACGCTTGCGAGCAAGCCAGCATCCTGCTGTCGCTGGACAATCTGCTGACCTATCCGTGGCTGCAGCGCCGCGTCGACGAGGGCAAGCTCAAGCTGCACGGCTGGTACTTCGACCTGCAGAGCGGCGCGTTGATGGCCTACTCGCCACGCCGCCAGCAATTCCTGCCGCTGGTGTGCCCGCTGAACGCGCGCGACGCGAGGGCTGCCTGAGCGCGATCTACGCGGAGCCGCGTAGACGAGCGCAAGCTGAAGCTGCAGGGTTAGTACTTGGACCCGCAGGGGGAGCCCTTTTTTACGATCAGTCTAATTTGTCTGAAACGAGGCGAGTTCGGTCTAAACGGGTCCAGAATCGCCGGCACGTCGGATTTTTTAGACTGAACTCGACTTTCGCAGGAAACTCATAGACCGAATTAGTCCGTCGCCCACGGTAGATTAGACCGTCTTGGACATTGTGGAGTCGGTGGTAGACCGCTGTTGCTGCAGATTTTCAAAGCGCGCTCGGCACTCGGCGGCGCGGATCCAATAGTCATCGCCGGGGAAACGCAGCCATACAAAGCGCCATGCGTTGCGTCCTTTGGCTTGGCGATTGGCAAACAACTGAGTATTTTTACCATCGCCGCCGCTCATTCTCATCAGTCGCCGCCATCCATTCTCATTGAGCGCCGCCACCTATTCTCACTGACCGCCGCTACTCGTTCTCGTGTGGCTCCGCCAACGCTCAGCCTGAGCGGCGGTCATCACTTTCGAGATAGCGAAGGACTGCAAACGCCTGCGGATTCAATCTGTCATCGCAACACATCTTTCAAATTGCTGAGCCGGCGTTTGGAAGTGCAGCGTCTTCCTGGGACGTTCGTTCAGCCTTCTGGCCACCTCATCGAGACTGTCCTGCGAGTAGG
>NZ_WWCX01000093.1:0-25545 GCF_009857655.1 Duganella vulcania | reverse complement strand
GACGCTCCCGCCTGTCCCGACATCGTGGCCGCCGGCGCGCGCAGCGCCATCGGCAGCGGACGGCCGTCGACCACGATGTCGGGACAGGCGGGAGCGTCGATCAGCACGCGCGCCACGGCGGCGCCGCCTTCGCCCAGCACCACGAACGAGGTGAAGGCCGGCGGCTGGCCGACGGTGGCGCAGCCGGCCAGCAGGGCGGAGGCCGCGAGGGCTCCGGCCGTCAAGGCGGCGGTCTTCCGGGCGGACGCGGTCAGGGCGCCGGCCAGCGGCAGCGCCGGGCGGCGGCGGATTGCGACAAGGGTGGCGAGGGCGGCAAGCTTAGTCAAGGGCACGGAATCTCCAACGGGGCAATCCGGTAATTTACCACGCCCTCGCCGGGCGGCAATCGGTGCGACAATATCGCATCTTTCATTTTCATTGATACGCCATGACGCCACGCCGCCCCCACGCCCTGCTGTTCGACCTGGACGACACCCTCTGGCCGATCGGCCCGGTGATCGCGGCGGCGGAAACCAGCTGGCACGCCTGGCTGGCCGAGCACGCGCCCGAGGTGACGCGGCGCTACTCCATCGAGGCGCTGCGCGCGCGCCGCGCCGCGCTGCTGCAAGAGCGGCCCGAGCTGGTGGTCGACCTGTACCGGCTGCGCCGCCTGGCGCTGGAGCAGGCCTTCGCCGAGGCCGGCGCCGACGCCGCCCACATCGAGGGCGCCATGCGCCACTTCCACGTGCAGCGCAACGCCGTCACGCCGTTCGGCGAAGTGCCGGCCGCGCTGGTGGAACTGCAGGCCATGCTGCGGCTGGGTGTGATCACCAACGGCAACGCCGACCTTGAAGTCATCGGCCTGCACCACCATTTCGATACTGTGCTGGCCTCGTCGCGCTTCGGCCGCGCCAAGCCCGACCCGTCCATCTTCTTGGCCGCGTGCGAGGCGATGGGCGTGGCGCCGCGCGACGCGGTCTACGTCGGCGACGACCTGCGGCTGGACGTGCAGGGCGCGCAGGGCGCCGGCCTGCGGGCGGTGTGGATGAACCGCCGGGGCGCGCAGCACGAAGCGGGCATCGCGCCGGACGCCACCTGCGCCAGTTTTGATGAACTTCTGGCATGGGTTCGTGCGCAAATGCAGCATTGACGCCACGCCATGGCCCTCGTCCGGCGCGGAGCGTGCATAATAAGCAGAAATATCATCAGTGAATGAACATGCAACTCGATACACGCGCACAAACCTTGCTCAAGGCCCTCGTCGAACGCTACATCGCGGACGGCCAGCCGGTGGGCTCGCGCGCCCTGTCCAAGATCTCCGGACTGGACCTGTCGCCGGCCACCATCCGCAACATCATGGCCGACTTGGAGGAACTGGGCTACGTCGCCAGTCCCCACACCTCGGCCGGCCGGGTGCCGACGCCGCGCGGCTACCGCATCTTTGTCGACACGCTGCTCACCGTGCAGCAGCTCGACGAGCAGGCGGTGGAGTCGCGCATGCGGCTGCAGGCGCCGCAGCCGCACAAGATGATCGCCAACGCGGCGCAGATGCTGTCGTCGCTGTCGCAGTTCGCCGGCGTGGTGCTCAGCCCGCGGCGCGAATCGGTGTTCCAGCAGATCGAGTTCCTGCGGCTGGGGGAAAAGCGCATTTTGCTGGTGATCGTCGGCCCGACCGGCGACGTGCAGAACCGGCTGCTGCTGACCGATGTCGACTACAGCCCGGCGCAGCTGGTGCAGTCGGCCAACTACATCAACCAGAACTACGGCGGCCTGGCCTTCGACGAGGTGCACATGCGGCTGCAGACCGAGGTGCGCCAGCTGCGCGACGACATGGGCCGGCTGATGCAGGCGGCGGTGGAGGCGGGCAGCGAGGCGATGGCCGACAGTTCGGACGACATGGTCATCTCGGGCGAGCGCAACCTGCTGTCGGTGAGCGACCTGTCGTCGAACATGACGTCGCTGCGGCAGATGTTCGACATGTTCGAGCAGAAGACCGGGCTGATGCAGCTGCTCGACGTGTCGAGCAAGGCCAGCGGCGTGCAGATCTACATCGGCGGCGAATCAAGCCTGGTGCCGATGGACGAGATGAGCGTGGTGACCGCGCCGTACACGGCCAACGGCAAGATCGTCGGCACCTTGGGCGTGATCGGCCCGACGCGCATGGCCTACGAGCGGGTGATCCCGATTGTGGACATCACGGCCAAGCTGCTGTCGAACGCGCTCAGCCACAATTAAGCCGCCCCCCGTGTTTTACGGGCGGTGCGGGCAGGCGGTCTTGGTGCAGTTGCCGTAGATGGCCAGCGCGTGCTCGGCGATCTTGAAGCCGCGCTCCTTGGCCACCACCTGCTGGCGCGTCTCGATTTCCTCGTCGAAGAATTCCTCCACCCGGCCGCAATCCAGGCACACCAGATGGTCGTGGTGCGAGCCCTCGTTCAATTCAAAGATGGCCTTGCCGGTCTCGAAGTGATTGCGGTTCAGCAGGCCGGCCTGTTCGAACTGGGTCAGCACCCGGTACACGGTCGCCAGGCCCACGTCCATATTGTCGGCCAACAGGATCTTGTAGACATCCTCGGCGGTCAGGTGGCGCACTTCGCTGTTCTGGAAGATGTCCAGGATTTTGAGGCGGGGCAGCGTGGCTTTGAGGCCGCTGGCCTTCAGGTCGGTGGGGTTGTTGCTCATGATGGCGGCTCTTTTAGTGGTTGGCGATAGCTAGGCGACAGTTTAACGCACTCCGGCTGCCACCGCACCCTGCGCGCCGCGCGGCGCCGCCGGCGTGAAATTTACAATTGCAATGTTTTACAATTAATCTTTATAAAACAAGGACATACTTGCCGTTTTGCTGGATAATGCGGTCTCCCGGAGTGCCCGCGCAGCCCCATGTCGCACCTTGTGCTTTATGATATAGCGTTTTTCGGCACTTCCGCTCGATCAGATTGAGGACAACCATGCGCGTCACCCAGGCTTTATCGCAGTCTTTGTTGCACCGTTTCACCCGCCGCGCCCCGCTGCTGGCCGGCGCCGTTTGCGTCGCGCTGGCCGTGGGCGGCTGCGCGTCCAACACCACGCTGGGCGAGAAATCGACCGACGTGAAGGAAACCGGCACCACGCTCGACGCCAGCAAGGGCGCGCAGACCACCACCATCACCAAGCTGCAGAAGTTCATGTGGTTCTTCTCGCCGTACCGTCCGGACATCCAGCAGGGCAACTTCGTCTCCGAAGAGATGCTGTCGCAACTGAAGACCGGCATGACGCGCGAGCAGGTGCGCTTCATCTTCGGCACCGCGCTGCTGGCCGACCCGTTCCACGCCGACCGCTGGGACTACGCGTTCCGCATGGCCAAGGGCAACGGCGAAATCACCACCAGCCGCGTGATCGTGTTCTTCGACAAGGACGGCAAGGTGGCGCGCTGGGAAGGCGGCAACCTGCCGACCGAAAAAGACTACATCGCCCGCATCGCCGGCCCGGCGCCCAAGGTCAAGAAGGACCTGAACACGCCGGACGCGCGTCCGGTGGGCAACACTTCGCCGATCCCGGCCGGCACCGACAATTCGGCCGCCGCGCCGGTCGGCGTCACGGTGAGCAACGACAAGAAATAAGCACGAGGACAGACGCATGACAGACCTGAACATCGCCATCGCCGGCGCCGGCGGCCGCATGGGCCGCATCCTGATCGAAGCCGTGCTCGACGCGCCGGACGCCCGCCTGTCCGGCGCGCTGGACCGCGCGGGCTCGGCCAACATCGGCAGCGACGCCGCCGCCTTCCTCGGCAAGCCGGCCGGCGTGCTGGTGGAGTCGGACCTGGCCAAGGGCCTGGCCGGCGCGCAGTTCCTGATCGACTTCACCCGCCCCGAGGGCACGCTGGCCCACCTGGCGTACTGCGCCGAGCACGGCATCAAGATGATCATCGGCACCACCGGCTTCGACGAAGCGGGCAAGGCGGCGATTGCCGAAGCGGCCAAGAAGACCGCCATCGTGATGTCGCCCAACTTCAGCGTCGGCGTCAACGTCACGCTCAAGCTGCTGCAGCAGGCGGCCAAGGCGCTGGCGGTCGGCTACGACATCGAAGTGATCGAAGCCCACCACCGCCACAAGGTCGACGCCCCGTCCGGCACCGCGCTGAAGATGGGCGAAGTGCTGGCCGACGCGCTGGGCCGCGACCTCAAGGATTGCGCGGTCTACGCGCGCGAGGGCGTGACCGGCGAGCGCGATCCGTCGTCGATCGGCTTCGCCACCATCCGTGGCGGCGACATCGTTGGCGACCACACCGTGCTGTTTGCCGGCACCGGCGAGCGCATCGAGATCAGCCACAAGTCCAGCAGCCGCGTGACCTACGCGCACGGCTCGCTGCGCGCCTGCCGCTTCCTGGCCGACAAGGCCACCGGCCTGTACGGCATGAACGACGTGCTGGCGCTGAACTGATGACGCCCAACCACTTCACCCTGGCCGGCTACTGGGAACAGGGCGACACCATCAGCCACATCGTGGCGCTGGTGTTGCTGGCGATGTCGCTGGTGAGCTGGTTCTTCATTTTGTCCAAGGCCTACGCCGCGCTGCGCATCCGCCGCAGCGCGCCGGCCGTGCAGGCGTTCTGGGAGGCGCCGTCGATGCAGGACGGCGTGGCCGCGCTGACGCTGGCCGATCCTGAGCAAGTGTTCCTGCCGCTGGCGCAGCAAGGCGCGGCGCAGCTCAAGACCGGTGGCCGCGTGTCGCTGGGCGGCGAGATGGGCCACGCCGCGCAAGTCACGCGCGTGCTGCGCGTGGCGATCCAGAATTCCACCAACCGCCTTGAGGGCGGCCTGACCCTGCTGGCCTCGATCGGCGCCACCGCGCCGTTTGTCGGGCTGCTGGGCACGGTGTGGGGCATCTACCACGCGCTGGCCAATGTGTCGGCCAGCGGCACGGTGCAGATCGACAAAGTGGCCGGCCCGGTGGGCGAGGCGCTGATCATGACCGCCATCGGCCTGACGGTGGCCATCCCGGCGGTGCTGGCGTATAACGGCTTCAACCGCGTCAACCGGCTTACCCTGGCCGAGCTGGACGCCTTCGCGCACGACCTGCACGCCTACCTGACCACGGGCGAGCGTGCGGCCAAGTAAGGAGGACGCATGAGTTTTGGTGCATTCAACCACCACCGCAATCCGGGGCCGATGGCCGATATCAACGTCACGCCGATGGTGGACGTGATGCTGGTGCTGCTGGTGATCTTCATCCTCAGCGCGCCGATGTTCACCAACGCCGTCAAGCTGGACCTGCCGAAGGCACAGGCCCAGGCCAATCCGCAGCAGGCGGCCACGGTCACGCTGTCGATCGACGGCGCCGGCAAGATCTTCTGGAACAACGACCCGGTCGAGCTCAGCGTGCTCGAGGCGCGCCTGGTCGACGCGGCCAAGCTGGAGCCGCAGCCGGAGCTGCAACTGCGCGCCGACAAGGACACCCGCTACGAAGTGGTGGCGCAGGTGATGGCCGCCGCGCAGTCGCATGGATTAACGAAACTGGGATTCGTCACGGATCCCCGGAAAGAGAAAAAATAATGGCAACCGCAGAACTGAACGGCGCGGCGATCACCGATTTCGCCAGCTTCCACGCCGCCTGCAAGGCCGCGCTGGGCTTCCCCGACACCTACGGCAACACCATGGACGCCTGGGTCGATTGCCTGAGCTACCTGCGCGACGAGGACGGCATGAGCAAGTTTCGCCTCAAGCCGAACGAGGTGCTGGACATCGTCATCACCAACGCCGAGGCCATGAAGGCCGCCGTGCCCGACATCCTGGAAGAAGTGACTTACTGCGTGGCCGGCATCAACGAGCGCTACGAAGACTACGGCGAGAAGCCGGCCCTCAAACTTACGCTGCGCTGACCACGCCGGCCGGCACCGCGTTCGGGATCTGCGACTTGGCGCCGGTCTCGCCCGGGGCCAAGGTCAGCACCTCGAAGCCGGTCTCGGTCACCAGCACCATGTGCTCCCATTGCGCCGACAGCGATTTGTCGCGCGTCTCGACGGTCCAGCCGTCGTTCAATTCCTTGGTCGCCGCCTTGCCGGCATTGATCATCGGCTCGATCGTGAACAGCATGCCCGCCTTCAGCACCACGCCCTGGCCCGGCCGGCCATAGTGCGCCACCTGCGGCTCGTCGTGGTAGACCATGCCGATGCCGTGGCCGCAGTAATCCAGCACCACGCTGTAGCCGGCCTTCTCGGCCACGGTCTGGATCGCGAAGCCGACATCGCCCAGCGTCGCGCGCGGCTTGACCGCGCGGATGCCGGCCCACATCGCCGCGTAGGTGGTCTCGACCAGCTTGCGGGTGGCCTTGGACGGCTCGCCGACGTAGTACATGCGGCTGGTGTCGCCGTGCCAGCCATCCTTGATGACGGCGACGTCGAGGTTGATGATGTCGCCATCCTTGAGGATGTGGTCGTCCTTCGGAATGCCATGGCACACCACGTGGTTGACCGAGCTGCACACGGTGGCCGGGAAGCCGCCGTAGCCCACGTTGGCGGGAATGGCCTGCTGCACGTTGACGATGTAGTCGTTGCACAACTTGTCGAGGTAGCCGGTGCTGACGCCGGCCTTGACGTGCGGCGTGATCATGGTCAGCACGTCGGCCGCCAGCTGGGCGGCGACGCGCGCCTGGACGATTTGCTCGGGCGACTTGATCAGATTGGCGTTACGGCGGGACATGGTGCGACCTCTTTCATTTTCGGAGGCGCGTATACTGCCACATCCGCTAGCGTACCGCTGCCAAATCGAAATGAGGGTTGTCGATCAGACAAAGCAGATTGCCGAACGGATCGGCCAGTTCCACCGTCTTGATGCTATCGCCGACGTCCTGGATCGCCCCGTGCACGGTGGCGCCCAGCGCGACGATGCGCTCGGCTTCGGCGGCGATGTCGTCCACGCCCCAGTAGACCATGCTGCCGGCCAAGGCAGGCTTGGCGTCCGGGATCAGGCCCAGTTCGAAGCCGCCGACGTTGAAGCCGACGTAGAACGGCTGGTCGAAGTAGGGCGCCGTATCGAACACCTTGCTGTACCAGGCCTTGGCGGCCGCCAGGTCGGCCACCGGATAGGCCACGGTGCGTAATCCCTTGATCATGCTTGTCTCCACTGAGATGTTGAAAACGCCATCTTGGCACATCGGCAGCGGGCGGGATTGTAAAAATGGAAGCTAGGCGCCCAGCAGGAAGCGCTCCGGCGCGCTGCCGGCGAATTCCTGGAAATCGTGGATCAGGTGAGACTGGTCGAAATAGCCGCAATCGAGCGCGAGTTGCGCCCAGTCCGGCCCCGGCGAGGCCCTGAGCGCGGCGGCGGCCCGGCGGAAGCGGCAGATGCGCGCATACAGCTTGGGCGACAGCCCGACCCGCGCGCGGAACAGCGCCGCCAGGTGCTGGCGCGACACGGCAAGCTGGTCCGCCAGCTGCTCGATGCGCAGCGCGCCGTCGCTGGCCTCCAGCGCCGCCAAGGCGCGCTGGATCAAGCGCGCGCCCGCATCGCCCGCCGGCTCGGCCGCTCGCAGACGCAGCAGCAATTGATGCTCGATGACGGCGATGCGCTCGCGGTCGGACAGCTCGCAGGTCCACAGCGCATCGGCCAGCCGTTCGGCATCGCCGCGGCCCCAAAGCTGGTCGATATCGGCGCGCTGATCGGTCAGCGCATGCAGTGGCGCGGCCAGGAAGGCGCCCGCCGCGCCGGGCTTGAAGCGCACCGCCACTGTCCGCAGCGGCCCGCCGCTGGCGACCAGGATGGCGCTGCTCATCATGCCGACCGCAAAGCCAGGCTGGCCGCCATCCTGCCAAAGAATATCGACACAATTATCCGGCAACACCCGATGCGTATGCGCACCGCCGGGCGCGCGGGCGGCCCACATGCACTCGACGTGCGCGGCCAGCGCCGGATGGGGAGGATATTCGCGATAGTACATCCGCGCAGTATGCCATGCGCCAGTCCCCGACAGGCCCGTCTCAAGCCTGTTCAGAAGGGATCGGGATGGTCGATGTCATCATAGGGGCGTTCGCTCTCCTCCACCAGGAAACCAGTCTCGGCCCATGCTCTTTGAATCATTTCTGACGTCTTGCTTGCCTGCCTCATCTGCAACTCCATCATTCTTCTTGCGCGTTGAAAGCTCTCCTGGCGTGTAACGAGCTCAGAGACGCCAATTCTGACTTTCATGATTTTCTCCTGTGGTATCCAAACCCGCGTTCAAAAAAACCGGCGCCAGTTCTAGTGGCTCAACAAACCATGCTTCGAGTATCTGGCTGATTGTCAGTTCTTCCTGCGTGAGACAGTGGACTTGGGAAAAAAGTTCCTCCGCTTCCTGCCGGTCGATGACAAAGCGATGAGAAGGGTACGTGCTCGCCAGGCGCTCAAGCGCTCCGCTTTTAAGCGAGTTGCAAACATCGTTTAGCCGTTTTCCGTATTCCGCGACAATGCGTGTTGCACGCTGTATCTCGCCGATTCGCAGCGGGTCCATCTGCGAATAAAGCGGCGCGGCGATGCCTTGGGTCACTCTTGCGGCAAGCTTGCCGGCGAGTTTGGTCGACAGGCGGCCATGCTTCCGGATGCCGAGCAGGTTCTTGATGAACGCCTCGCGGGTGTGGTACTCCACCGCGTCGAGCGCCTGCATCACGTCTTGTACCGAACCCATTTCATGCAGTTCCGATGGCTTCATGATTTGCAGGTCCAGCGGCCCGAGCTCTCCAAGGTCGCCCATTGCCAGTTCATGCGCGCCGATGGCGATCAGCGTCCCGGCGCTTTTGCAATAGGAGGGAACCGCTAGCCGGATATGCTCGTAGTGCTGCTGCAGGCTTCTGCCGATACGGAAGCCCGCGTCGGAATCACCGCCCATGGTGCAGAGGAAGACGGTGCACCTGGCGTGCAGCTTGCCGCCGGCGATCAGTGCTGACAGCTCGCGGTGCAGTTTGCGGGAGATGCTGGCGCTGATCAGCAGGAAGTCCCGCCCAGGCTGGGCGCGGCGCAGGGCGTCGATGGCGGCAGGGAAATCGTCGGACATGGCAGGCCCAAGAGTGGCTTTTTTGATAATCCCAACCCTGCTATTTAGCCCCAGCTGCGCGCCGCCGTACTGTCCAGCCTCAATCGAACGCCGTCGCGCCGAGCCCGGCCGCTCATTCCGGCCCCTGAACCGGTATAATGTCCGGTTCATATACACTTATTGGCCGCACACCATCATGCAAGATAAATATAGTCCCGCTGACGTAGAAAAAGCCGCTCAATCGCACTGGAAAGCCATCGACGCCTACAAGGCCGTCGAACACGACCCGCGTTTCCCGAAAGGGAAGTATTACGCCTGCTCGATGCTGCCTTATCCATCGGGCAAGCTGCACATGGGCCACGTCCGCAACTATACGATCAACGATGTGATGTACCGCTACCTGCGCATGAACGGCTACAACGTGCTCATGCCGATGGGCTGGGATGCGTTCGGCATGCCGGCGGAAAACGCGGCAATGGCCAACAACGTGCCGCCCGCACAGTGGACCTACTCCAACATCGCCCACATGCGCGAGCAGATGGAGTCGATGGGCCTGGCGATCGACTGGTCGCGCGAGATGACCGCGTGCAAGCCGGAATACTACAAGTGGAACCAGTGGATGTTCCTGAAGATGCTGGAAAAAGGCATCATCTACAAAAAAACCGGTACCGTGAACTGGGACCCGATCGACCAGACCGTGCTGGCCAACGAGCAGGTGGTCGACGGCCGCGGCTGGCGTTCCGGCGCGCTGATCGAAAAGCGCGAGATCCCGATGTACTACGCCCGCATCACCGATTACGCCGATGAGCTGCTGGCTTACGTCGACGACAAGCTGCCAGGCTGGCCTGAGCGCGTGCGCACCATGCAGACCAACTGGATCGGCAAGTCGACCGGCGTGCGCTTCGCCTTCCCGCACCAGATCAAGGGCGCCGACGGTCAGCTGATCCAGGACGGCAAGATGTACGTCTTCACCACCCGTCCGGACACCGTGATGGGCGTGACCTTCTGCGCCGTGGCGGCCGAGCACCCGCTGGCGATCCACGCCGCGCAGACCAATCCCGAACTGGCGGCGTTCAACGCCGAGTGCAAGCTGGGCTCCGTGATCGAAGCCGACATGGCGACCATGGAGAAGAAGGGCATGCCGACCGGCTTGTTCGTCACCCATCCGCTGACCGGCGAGCAGGTTGAAGTCTGGGTCGGCAACTACGTGCTGATCACCTACGGCGACGGCGCCGTCATGGGCGTGCCTGCGCACGACGAGCGCGATTTCGCCTTCGCCAAAAAATACAACCTGCCGATCAAGCAGGTCATCAAGGCCGAGGGCAAGGAGTTCTCCACCGACGCATGGCAGGAATGGTACGGCGACAAGGACGTCTCCATCGTCACCAACTCGGGCAAGTACGACGGCCTGCGCTACGCGGAAGCCGTGGACGCGGTGGCCGCCGACATGGCAGCCAAGGGCCTGGGCGAGAAGAAGATCACCTTCCGCCTGCGCGACTGGGGCATCTCGCGCCAGCGCTACTGGGGCACGCCGATTCCGATGATCCACTGCGGCGATTGCGGCGTGGTGCCGGTGCCTGAGAAGGACCTGCCGGTGGTGCTGCCGGAAGACTGCGTACCCGATGGTACCGGCAATCCGCTGAACAAATACGAGGCCTTCCTCAAGTGCGACTGCCCGCAGTGCGGCAAGCCCGCGCGCCGCGAGACCGATACGATGGATACCTTCGTCGATTCGTCGTGGTACTACATGCGCTATACCTCGCCGGGTTCGGACAAGATGGTCGACGAGCGCAATGACTACTGGATGCCGATGGACCAGTACATCGGCGGCATCGAGCACGCCGTCATGCACTTGCTGTACGCGCGCTTCTGGACCAAGATCATGCGCGACTTCGGCTTGGTCAAGTTTGACGAGCCGTTCGTCAACCTGCTCACGCAGGGCATGGTGCTCAACGAGACCTACTACCGCGAAGACGCCGCCGGCAAGAAGACCTGGTTCAACCCGGCCGACGTCGATCTGACGCTGGACGACAAGGGCCGCCCGCAAGGCGCGGTCTCGAAGGCCGACGGCCAGCCGGTGAACATCGGCGGCACCGAGAAGATGTCGAAGTCGAAGAACAACGGTATCGATCCGCAAGCGCAGATCGAACAATACGGCGCCGACACCGCGCGCTTGTTCACGATGTTCGCCTCGCCGCCGGAACAGACGTTGGAATGGTCGGGCAGCGGCGTTGAAGGCGCCAACCGCTTCCTGCGCCGCGTATGGGGCTTCGGCTACGCGCAGCGTGACGCCATCGCCGCCATCGGCGCGCCGCTGACCGCGACCGCCACCACCGACGCCGGCAAGACCCTGCGCCGCGAACTGCACAAGGTGCTGCAGCAGGCGGACTACGACATCAAGCGCATCCAGTACAACACCGTGGTATCGGCCTGCATGAAGATGCTCAACACGCTGGAATCAGCCAAGGACGCGGATGCCGCGTCGCTGTCCGAAGGCTATTCGATCTTCCTGCGCCTGCTGAACCCAGTCGCTCCGCACATCACCCACGTGCTGTGGGAAGAACTGGGCTACGCCAAGGCGCACGGCGACATCCTGAACGTGCAGTGGCCGCAGGTCGATCCGGCAGCGCTGGAGCAGTCCGAGATCGAGATGATGATCCAGGTGAACGGCAAGCTGCGTGGCAGCGTGGTCGTGGCCAAGACCGCCGACAAGGCGAGCATCGAGGCGGCGGCATTGGCCAACGAGGCGGTGCAGAAGTTCATCGAAGGCACGCCGAAGAAGGTCATCGTGGTGCCGGGCAAATTGATCAACATCGTGGTTTAACTGGGTCCGAACATGCTGACTACTTCCGAGTTGTTCCGGCGCGGCCGGCTGGCTGCCGCGGTGCTGGCCGTGGCGCTGACCGTGTCGGCCTGCGGCTTCCATCTGCGCGGCGACGGCGGCCACTACACGCTGCCGTTCCCGACGATGTATGTCGGACTGCCGGAAGCGTCGCCGTTGGCCATCGATTTGAAGCGCAACATCCGCGCCAACGGCGGCACCACCGTCGTCAACGCGGCCAAGGATGCGGATGGCGTGATCGAGGTGCTGTCCGACCCCGAGAAGACCCGCACCAAAACCATCCTGACGCTGAACCGCAATGGCCGCGTGAGCCAGTACCTGCTGTCGTATAACATCGTGTTCCGCGTCCTGGATAAACAGGGCAAGGAGCTGCTGGGCCGCACGCAGATCCTGCTGACCCGCCCCATCGACTTCAACGAAACCCAGTTGCTGGCGAAGGAGCAGGAGGAAGCGCTGCTGTACAAGGACATGCAGACGGACCTGGTGCAGCAGATGATGCGCCGTATCGCGGCCATCAAGCCGCAGCAGGTGTCGCTGCCGCCGCCGGCGTTGCCGACGCCGTCCGTGCCCGCCGTGCCTATCCAGTAAGGGCGCGCGATGCAATTGCGGTTAGAAGCGCTGGACGGCCATTTGACGAAATCGTTGTCCCAGCTGTACGTGATCACCAGCGACGAGCATCTGCTGGCGCTGGAAGCCGCCGACAAGATCCGCAAGGCGGCGCGCGCGCAAGGCTATTCCGAGCGCGACGTGCTGACCGTGGAGCGCAGCTTCAAGTGGGGCGAGCTGCTGGCGTCCAACCAGGCGCTGTCGCTGTTCGGTGACAAGAAGCTGATCGAGCTGCGCATCCCGACCGGCAAGCCTGGCAAGGACGGCGGCGCGGCGCTGCAGAATTATGTGAAGGATTTAAGCCCGGACAATCTGACCCTGATAACCCTGCCCAAGCTGGATTGGCAGACGCAGAAGGCGGCGTGGGTCGCCAGCCTGCAGCAGGCGGCGGTGTATATAGACATCGCCCAGATTGAACGGGCGCAGTTACCCAATTGGATAGGCCAGCGCCTTGCCGCACAAGGGCAAAGCGCGGATAGACAGAGCATCGATTTCATCGCCGATCGCGTTGAAGGCAATCTGCTTGCGGCCCATCAGGAGATACAGAAGTTGGCCTTGCTGCACGAGCCAGGCAAGCTGACCTACGAGCAGGTGCACGAAGCGGTGCTGAACGTGGCGCGTTACGACGTGTTCAAGCTCAGTGAAGCGATGCTGTCGGGCGATCCGGCGCGTCTGGTGCGCATGCTGGAAGGCTTGAAGGGCGAGGGCGAGGCGCTGCCGCTGGTGCTGTGGGCCGTGTCGGAGGAAATCCGCACGCTGCTCAAGCTGAAGGCGGGCATGGCGCAGGGCCGTCCGCTGGGTGCGCTGCTCAAGGAGTATCGTATCTGGGGACCGAAGGAACGCATGATGGAGCCGGCGCTGCGCCGCATCTCGCTGCCGGTACTGGAAGCGGCGATGAAGGACGCGGCGCAGGTCGACAAGATGATCAAGGGCTTGCGCGCCAAAGCGCACGCCGGCGACGCGTGGGACGCGATGCTGCAATTGGCGTTGAAAGTCGCACGCGGCTAGAGAAACTGGCTAAAAATGCCCGCAGCGTCGTTGTGGCGCCTCGCCGTGCTAACGCACTGTCTTCGGCGCCACGCCTAGCTGCGAGCATTTTGAGCCAGTTTCTAAAGAACTGAGGGATACCGATGGATATCAAGCACTACATGGAACAACTGGGCCAGCAGGCGCGCAAGGCATCGCGCGCCATGGCCCGCGCCGACAGCGCCACCCGCAACCGCGCGCTGACGCTGATCGCCGACGCGATCGAGCGCGACGCCGCCCAACTGCGCGCCGCCAATCAGCTGGACATGGACGCGGCGGCCGCCAACGGCCTGGCGCCGGCCATGCTGGATCGCCTGGCGCTGTCCGACAAGGCCATCGCGACGATGGTGGAAGGCTTGCGCCAGATCGTCGCGCTGCCCGATCCGATCGGCGAAATCTCGGGCCTGAAGTTCCGCCCGACCGGCATCCAGGTCGGCCAGATGCGCGTGCCGCTGGGCGTGATCGGCATCATCTACGAATCCCGTCCCAACGTGACGGTGGACGCGGCGGGCCTGTGCATCAAGAGCGGCAACGCCACCATCCTGCGCGGCGGCTCGGAAGCGATCCACTGCAACCGCGCGCTGGCGAAACTGGTCAAGGAAGGCCTGCTGGGCGCCGGCCTGCCGGAGGACGGCGTGCAGGTGGTCGACACCACCGACCGCGCCGCCGTCGGCGCGCTGATCACCATGCCGCAGTACGTGGACGTGATCGTGCCGCGCGGCGGCAAGAGCCTGATCGCGCGCCTGATCGAAGAGGCGACGGTGCCGATGATTAAGCACCTGGACGGCATCTGCCACGTCTACATCGACGCCAAGGCCGACATGAAGAAGGCGCTGGACATCGCGTTCAACGCCAAGTGCCACCGCTACGGCACCTGCAACACCATGGAGACGCTGCTGGTGGCGCGCGCCATCGCGCCCGCCGTGCTGCCGGAACTGGCCAAGCTGTACGCGACCAAGCAGGTCGAGCTGCGCGCCGATCCCGAGGCGATGGCGATCCTGTCCGCCGCAGGCTATCCGCACTTGGTGGCCGCCGTCGAGGAAGACTGGTCGACCGAATACCTGGCCGCGATCCTGTCGGTGAAGATCGTCGACGGCATCGACGAGGCGATGGAGCACATCAACCATTACTCGTCCAAGCACACCGAGGCGATCGTCACGGAAGACTACACGGACGCGATGCGCTTCCTGCGCGAAGTCGATTCGGCGTCGGTGATGATCAACGCCTCGACGCGCTTCGCCGACGGTTTCGAGTACGGCCTGGGCGCGGAGATCGGCATCTCCAACGACAAGCTGCACGCGCGCGGCCCGGTGGGGCTGGAAGGTTTGACTTCGCTGAAGTACGTCGTGTTCGGTCACGGCGAAATCCGTCAATAAGGAGACGTATGCTCTGGATTAAAGCGCTGCACATTTTCTTCGTGATTTGCTGGATGTCGGGCGTGTTCTACCTGCCGCGCATCTTCGTCAACCTGGCGATGGAGAACGACAAGGCCACCACCGCGCGCCTGCTGGTCATGGCGCGCAAGCTGTATCGTTTTTCGATGTGGCTGTCGGTGTTCGCGGTGGTGTTCGGCGCTATCCTGGTGTGGATGCAGTACGGCGCGCAGATGCCGCACTGGTTGCACGCCAAGCTGTTCTTCGTGGTGCTGGTGATCGGTTATCACCACGCCTGTGGCCCCATCCTCAAGAAGTTCGAGAAGGGCGTCAACACGCGCAGCCACAAGTGGTTCCGCGTGTTCAATGAGCTGCCGGTGTTTATGCTGCTGGCGATAGTGCTGCTGGTTGTGGTCAAACCCTTCTGATCGGAGTGTCATGAGTAAAGTCTGCCAGTATTTTTTCGCCGCCCATTCGCCGTGGACTTACCTGGGCCATGAGCGCTTCGTCGCCATGGCGCGCCAGCACGGCGTGCAAATCGATATGCGCCCGGTCGACCTGGGCAAGGTGTTCGGCGTGTCCGGCGGCCTGCCGCTGGCCAAGCGCGCGCCGCAGCGCCAGGCCTATCGCCTGCTCGAGCTGACGCGCTGGTCGGAGTTCCTCGGCATTCCGATGAACGTGCAGCCGAAGTTTTTCCCGGTGTCGCCGGAGCTGGCCAACCGCATGCTGATCGCCGCGCGCCTGACGCATGGCGTGGACGTGGCGCTGTCGCTGTCGCAGGCGGTGATGCGCGGCCTGTGGGCCGAAGAAAAGAATATCGGCGACGAGGACACGCTGGTCCAGATCGCCGCCAGCCTTGGCCTCGATGGCAAGGCATTGATCAAGTCGGCGGAAACGGCCAGCGTGCAGGCCGAGTACGACCGCAATACGGAAGACGCAACGGCGGCCAGCGTGTTCGGCTCGCCGTGGTATGTGCTGGATGGAGAGAGTTTCTGGGGCCAGGACCGCCTGGACTTCCTGGAACGGGCAATGCAGAAGTAAGCAGTTTTAGTTTATTAACGGACAAAAGGTACACCTATGGCATCCTATTTTTGCCCATGCCCGCGCGGCATGGAAGCGGCGCTGGCCGAAGAACTGGGCGAGATCGCCCAACTGAGCACCACCATGAAGGTGCACAACCAGGTCCCGGGCGGCGTGCACTGCTCGGGCGACCTGCTGGATTCCTACCGCATCAACCTGCACTCGCGCATCGCGTCGCGTGTGCTGATGCGCATGGCCGTCACCGGCTACCAGAACGAGAACGACATCTACGACCTGGTGCTGGCGCAGCCGTGGGAAGACTGGTTCACCTACGACCACACCATCCGCGTCGACGTCACCGCCGTGAAGTCCCCGCTGAAAAGCCTGGAGTTCACCACGCTGAAAATCAAGGACGCGATCTGCGACCGCTTCCGCGACCAGTTCAACAAGCGTCCCTCGGTCAACACCAAGGAACCGGACATGCGCATCGTCGGCTTCCTCGACGCGCGCCAGTTCATCATCTACCTCGACACCTCCGGCGAGGCGCTGTTCAAGCGCGGCTGGCGTGAAGAGACGGGCGACGCGCCGCTGCGCGAGAACCTGGCCGCCGGCCTGCTGCGCGTGTCGGGCTGGAAGCCGGGCATGCCGCTGTTCGACCCGATGTGCGGCTCCGGCACCATCCTGTGCGAAGCGGCGCAGATGGTGCAGGGCATTCCGCCGGGCGCGCGCCGCCGCTTTGCCTTCGAGGCCTTCAACGACTTCGATCCGGCGCCGTGGAACGAGATGAAGAATTCGATCAAGGCCAATCCGCTGCCGGCATCGCCGACCATCTTCGGCTCCGACATCTCGGGCGACATGGTGGCGATGACACGCCATAACCTGAAGTGCGCCGGCATCATGTTCGACGTGCCGCTCAAGCAGATCGAGGCGCAGGAAGTGAAGGCGCCGACCGAGCAGCCGGGCATCCTGCTGACCAATCCTCCGTACGGCGAGCGTATCGGCGTGCGCGGCGACAGCTCGCTGCCGGAGGACGAACTGGCGACCAGCTTCTACTCGGCGCTGTCGACCACCCTCAAGCAGCGCTTCGCCGGCTGGACGGTGTTCCTGTTCACGGCGGACCTGGGCCTGCCCAAGCTGCTGCGCCTGAAGGAATCGCGCAAGACGCCATTCTTCAACGGCGCGCTGGAATGCCGTCTGTTCCGTTTCGATATGGTGGCCGGTTTCAACCGCCGCGAAGCGGCCAAGCCGAAAGAAGTCTAAGCAGTACGCGCCGCGCTTTCCGGCGCGGCGCCCCAGCCGGAAAGCACCGCATGTTCACCACACCTCCCGTCAATCTTCCCCCCGATCCCGTCGCGGAGGCGCCCGAGCCGCCGCACATGAAAGTCCTCGGCGCCGGCGCGCTGGCCGCCGTGCTGGCGGCGCTGTCGATGCTGGGGCCTTTCTCCATCGACGCCTACCTGCCGGCCTTCCCCAACATCCAGTCCACGCTGAACGCCACGCCGATCGAGGTCCAGCAAAGCCTGACGTTCTACATGCTGTCCTTCGCCGCCATGGTGCTGTGGCACGGCGCGCTGTCGGACGCGTTCGGCCGCCGCAACGTGATCCTGGTGTCGCTGGCGATGTTCGCGGTCGGCACGCTGGGCTGCGCCGCCGCGCACACCGTGCATTACCTGTGGGTGTTCCGCATCCTGCAGGGCGTGTCGTCCGGCGCCGGGGTGGTGGTGGGGCGCGCCATCATCCGCGACCTGTACGAGGACGCCGCCGCCGCGCGCCTGCTGTCGATGGTGACGATGATCTTCTCGATCGCGCCGGCCATCGCGCCGATCCTGGGCGGCTGGGTGGTCACGCTGTTCGACTGGCGGGCGATCTTCCTGGCGCTGCTGGCCTACAGCGTGCTGCTGTTCATCTACTGCTACCGCAAGCTGCCGGAGACGCTGCCGAAGGAAAAGCGCCATCCCTTCAATCCGCGCTTCCTGCTGCGGAACTACACCGAGATCCTGCGCTCGCCCCTGTTCCACCTCAAGTCCGGCGTGGTGGCGCTCAATTTCGCCGGCCTGTTTTTGTACATTTCTTCGGCGCCGGTGTTCCTGCCGCAGCACCTGGGACTGGGCGCCTCGCAGTTCGGCTGGCTGTTCATTCCGTCGGTGAGCGGGATTTTCCTCGGCGCGCTGGCGGCCAACCGGATCGCCGGCAAGATGGCGTTTTCGCGACAGATCGGCATCGGATTCTGTTTCCTGGTGGCCGCGTCGGCATTTAACGTTTGCTACCACCTGTTCCAGCCGCCCGCTCTGCCATGGTCGGTGGCGCCGATCTTCTTCTACACCTTCGGCATGTCGGTGGTGGCGCCGGCGGCCACCTTGCTGGCGTTGGACCTGTTCCCGCACATCCGCGGCACGGTGGCGTCCTGCCAATCGTTCGCCACCACCCTGCTCGGGGCGGTGGTGGCGGGGGTGATCGCCCCTTTCCTATCACACTCCGCGCTCTGGTTAGCCGCGGGACAGATGGCATTTAGTGCCTCTGCTCTCGTTTTGTGGTTGACGTCGCGCTATTACCGGAGCATGCTTCTACGCCATCCGGGTCGGTAATTATTTACGGCAGGAAATTGACTTAGTTTAGAAAGAAATCTTACTTGCTGTTAAGTTACTACAAGACTTTATGTTAGTATAACTTTTCGGCAGCAATTATTGCTCCTGATTATTGCTCCCGATTCTTGCACAACGACCGGCCCAAACAACGCTTGATACGATGCATCAACCTGACCATGATATTCGCAATCGCCTGCTGATTGCCCGTCTGCCGGCAATGCCGCAGATACTCATTAAGTTGATTGAGCACTTGCAGGCCGACGACGCCGGCATGCCGGAGCTGGCCGCGCTGATCGCCAAGGATGCGGCGATGACCAGCAAGATCCTCACCGTCGCCAACAGCTCGGCCTATCACCGCAACGCGCGCGTGGTCGGCCTGGAGCAGTCGCTGGTGTCGCTGGGCACCGACATGATCAAGACGCTGGTCATCAGCGAATCCGTGTTCCAGACCTTTAACAGCTTCCCGCATTCGAGCAGCACCGATTTGCGCGGCTTCTGGAAAGGTTCCCTGACCACCGCCGTCATCGCCCGCGACATCGCCAAGCGGATGGAATACCCGCACGCCGAGGAAGCCTACCTGGCCGGCCTGCTGCACAACGTCGGCCGCCTGGCGCTGCTGGCCACCGCGCCCAAGGAGTACGCCTTCAACTTCATGGCGCGCGACGACGAGGACCTGTGCGCGGTCGAGCAGCGCACGCTGCAGATCACCCACTCGGAGGCGGGCGCCTGGCTGATCGAGCGCTGGCACCTCGATTCCTTCCTGGCCGACAGCGTGCTGTATCACCACGAGCCGGTTTCGCGCCTGGAGTCGGCCCATCCCTTGATCCGCATGGTGCGCCTGGCGCACCTGCTGTGCTTCCACGAGGACCAGCAGCAGGCCATCGAGGAAGCCGGCCACCTGTGCAGCCTCGATGCCGAGGCGCTGGAGCAGATCGTCAACAACGCCGCGCGGCAGGTGGAGAAGTCGGCCGCCTACCTGGGCATCGACTTGGCCGGCGCCGACGACGTGCCGACGCCGTCCGCCTACGCGCCGCCGCCGGTCGATCCGGTGCAGCAGCGGCTGTCCGAGGAAGTGCGCAACATGGTGCTGGTGTCCGAGATGGGCCAGACCTTCGCGCGCCAGCAGGGCGAGTCCGGCCTGCTGGAGGCGATGACGCGCTCGGCGCGCATCCTGTTCGATTTTGAAAACGCCGTGGTGCTGCTGGAGAATCCGACCGGCCACGCGCTGCACGGCGCCGCCGCCGGCGACCAGCAGCAACGCCTGGCCGAACTGGTCATCCCGCTCAACAAGGGCGGCGTGGTGGCCGATGCGGCGCTGGAACGCAAGCTGGCCTTCGTCAGCCGCGACGGCAATCCGCAGCAGGCCCTGAGCGTGGCCGAGGAACAGCTGTTCCGCCTCCTCGGCAGCGAGGCCATGGTGTGCGTGCCGCTGGTGGCCAACCAGCGCTGCCTGGGCGTGTTGATCGGCGGTGCGCCGGCGTGGCAGATGGCCGGCTTCCAGAAGCGCGAGCGCTTCCTGCAATCGTTCGGCACCCAGGCCGCCGCCGCGCTGGAAACGGCGATCAGCGAGCGTGGCCACACCAAGCGCCAGATCGCCCACGTGGCGGAAGAATATCGCGAAGCCTCGCGCCGCGTGGTGCACGAGGTGAACAACCCGCTGTCGATCATCAAGAACTACCTGTCGGTCCTGGACGGCAAGCTGGCCAAGCGCGAGCCGGTGGTGGGCGAGATGTCCATCCTGAACGAGGAGATCGACCGCGTCGGACAACTGATCAACGGCCTGGCCGACCTGCAGCCGACCGAGACCTCGCGCGTGACCGACGTCGGCCGCGTGGTGGACGACGTGCTGCGCCTGTTCCGCGCCACCGACTTCGTGCCGGCCTCGGTGCAGATCGTGGTGCGCATGCAGGAGGAGCCGGCCGAAATCGACGGCGACGCCGACCTGCTCAAGCAGATCCTGGTCAACCTGATTAAAAACGCCGTGGAGGCACTGGCCGACGGCGGCAAGATCGAAATCTCGAATCGCGGCCACGTCAACCGCGAACGCAAGCTTTACCTGGAACTGGTGGTCAGCGACACCGGCCCTGGCCTGTCGGCCGAGGTGCTGGCCAATCTGTTCTCCGCAGTGCGCAGCACCAAGGAAGGCGCGCACCATGGCCTGGGCCTGTCCATCGTCCACAGCCTGGTGAAAAAAATGCAGGGACTGATCACCTGCCGTTCCGGTAAAACGGGTACCACCTTTGAAATCCTGCTGCCCGCGCGTGGCAGCACCAGTCAAGTCGCCGGCGTGCAAACGCGGGTGATGGATTCCGTTTAAGGCCATGATGAACCTGAACCCAGCCAGCCTAACCGCTGCTACGGACGACCACGCCCCCGTCGCCCTTCCCGACAACTGCCCGCGCATCCTGCTCGTAGACGACGAGCCGCGCCTGCTGTCATCCCTGTACGAACTGCTGCGCGACCGCGACTACCATCTGGTCACCGCGACCTGCGGCAGCGAAGCGCTGGCGCAGCTGACCCGGTTGAAGTTCGACCTGATCCTGCTCGACCTGCGCCTGCCCGACATGAGCGGCCACGAGATCATGGACTTCATCAACGCCAAGGAGATCGACGGCGACGTCATCGTCATGAGCGGCGATGTCGGCATCGAGGCGGCCATCGGCGCCTTGAAGCGCGGCGCCTACGACTACCTGCGCAAGCCCTACAGCCGCGAGGAGCTGCTCAAGACGGTGGAGAACGCGCTGCAGAAGCGCCGCCTGGCCATCGACAACGAGCGCATCGCCTCCAAGCTGGAAAACTCCGAGAAGATGTACCGCTACCTGGTGGACAGCTCGCCGGACATCATCTACACCCTGAACCACGAGGGCAAGTTCACCTTCGTGAACGACCGCGCGCAGCAGCTGCTGGGCTTTACCCGCGAAGAGCTGATCGGCCGCCACTACTCGGTGCTGGTGCACGACGAGGACCAGGAGCGCGCGCGCTACGCCTTCAACGAGCGCCGCGTCGACGAACGCGCCTCGCGCAACGTCGAGCTGCGCCTCAAGTGCAACACCGGCAGCGGCATCGAGCGCACCTTCAACAACACGCTGATGACGATTTCGCTCAACGCGATCGGCATGCACATCCCGGACCACGAGGTGAAGAAGCACGAGTTCTTCGGCACCTACGGCGTGGCGCGCGACATCACCGACCGCAAGCGCGCCGAGGAAGTGATCTCCTACCAGGCCTACCACGACATCCTGACCGACCTGCCGAACCGCATGCTGTTCAAGGACCGCCTGGGCCTGGCCGTGATCCAGGCCAAGCGCAAGCTGACCGAGTTGGCGGTGATGTTCATCGACCTCGATCGCTTCAAGCTGGTCAACGACACGCTGGGCCACGTCAAGGGCGACGAGCTGCTGCAGCAGGTGGCCACGCGCCTCAAGGACTGTTTGCGCCGCGGCGACACGCTGGCGCGCCAGGGCGGCGACGAATTCACCATCGTGCTGCCGGAGCTGCGCGACCGCCAGGACGCCAAGTCCATCGCCGACAAATTCCTGGAAAGCCTGCACAAGCCGTTCGACCTCGATGGCCATGAGGTGCACATCTCGGCCTCGATCGGCATCGCCATCTATCCGGGCGACGGCGAGACCATCGACGAGCTGCTGCGCCACGCGGACATCGCCATGTACCAGGTCAAGGCGCTGGGCAAGAACGGCCACAGCTTCTATCACAACTCGATGCTGGACGTGTCGCACCAGAAGATCGCGCTGGAGCAGAGCCTGCGCAAGGCGCTGGAGCTGAACGAGCTGGAAATGTACTACCAGCCGCAGGTCGACGTGGCCACCGGCCGCATCATCGGCGCCGAGGGCCTGATGCGCTGGAACCATCCGCAGCGCGGGTTGCTGTCGGCCGGCGAGTTCCTGCCGTTCGCCGAAGAGAATGGCCTGATGCTGCCGATCTCCGACTGGATGCTGGGCGCGCTGTGCCGCGACCTGCTGCAGTGGAACGCGGCCGGCGGTGAGGCGATCCGCCTGTCGCTGAACCTGTCGCCGCAATACCTGGACCGCGGCGACTTCTTCGAGAAGATGCGCGGTGCGCTCACGCGCTACGGCATTTCGCCGGCGCAGATCGAGGTGGAGATCACCGAGAACATCTGCATCCGCAATCCGCAGTACGCGATCGAGCAGCTGAACAAATTGTGCCAGCTGGGCGTGTCGGTGGCGATCGACGATTTCGGCACCGGCTATTCGTCGCTGTCGTACCTGCACCGCTTCCCCATCCACACGATCAAGATCGACCAGTCCTTCGTCAAGGAGATCCACGACGAGAACGGCCACTACCCGGTGATCCTGGCGATCATCTCCATCGCGCGCGGCCTGGGCCTGCACCTGGTGGCCGAGGGCGTGGAGACCGACGTGCAGGCGCGCTACCTGCAGGCCAACGGCTGCACCACGATGCAGGGCTACCTGTACCACCGCCCGATTTCGCTGACCAGCTTCATGGACGTGCTGCAGGAGCAGGGCCGCCTGACCGCCATGCCTTCGGCGCACGCGCTGCACGCCGTCACCCACGCAGACCCCCAACCGGCGATGATCGCGATCCAAGCTTGAACAGAGTATGACGAAATACAGTCCCAACGAAGCCGGCGCAGATAACGGCAGCAAGTACACAGCCGAGTTCTTACGCGTCAAGGGATTGGCCGAACGCGGCGTCGCCAACGCCCAGCACAGCCTGGGCTTCATGTACTTCAATGGCCAGGGCGTGGCGCAGAGCTATGAGCTGGCCGTGGTCTGGTATCGCCAGGCCGCGCAGTCCGGCCTCGAACACGCGCAGTACAACCTGGGCGTGATGTACCAGAAGGGCCAGGGCGTCGAGCAGAATTACCAGGAGGCGGCCGCGTGGTACCAGTTGGCCGCGGAGCAGGGCTACGCCGCCGCGCAGTACAACCTGGGCTGGCTGTACGCCAAGGGCCAGGGCATCGACGCCGACACGCAGAAGGCCATGTACTGGTTCAGCAAGGCGGCCGACCAGGGCGACGCCGGCGCGCAAAATAATCTCGGCATGATGTACGACACCGGCAAGGGCGTGCCGCAGGACTTCAAGCAGGCCATCGCGTGGTACCGCAAGGCGGCGGAGCAGGGCTATCCGCGCGCGCAGTTCAACCTCGGCCTGCGCTACGACAACGGCCAGGGCGTGCCGCAGGACGTGGGCCAGGCGATGTCCTGGTACCGCAAGGCGGCCGACCAGGGCTACGCGCCGGCGCAGTTCAACCTGGCGCTGCGCTTCGACAAGGGCGACGGCATCGCGCAGGACAGCCAGAAGGCCATCCTGTGGTATCGCCGCGCGGCGGAGCAGGACCACGCCAGCTCGCAGTTCAACCTGGGCCTGATCTACGATAACGGCCAGGGCGTGCCGCGCGACGAGCAGAAGGCGATGGACTGGTACCGCAAGGCGGCCGAGCAGGGCCACGCGGCGGCGCAGAACAACCTGGGGCTGCGCTACGATCACGGCCAGGGCGTGCCGCAGGATTACGAGCAGGCGCAGTTCTGGTACCGCAAGGCGGCCGAGCAGGGCTTCCCGGGCGCGCAATACCATCTGGGCCTGCTGTACGACGCCGGCCACGGCGTGGTGCAGGATCACCAGGAGGCGATCTTCTGGTACCGCAAGGCGGCCGACCAGGGCCACCTGCGCGCGCAGTTCGACCTGGGCCTGCGCTACGAGACGGGGCGTGGCGTGCCGCAGGACGACCGCAAGGCCATGGCCTGGTACCGCCGCGCCGCCGAGCAGGATTATGCGGCGGCCCAGTACAACCTCGGCCTGTTGTTCGACAAGGACGACGGCCCGCAGCCCGATTGCGCGCAGGCCAACGCCTGGTACGCCAAGGCGGCGGAGCAGGGCCATGCGCTGGCGCAGTTCGCGCTGGGCCTGCGCTACGATAACGGCCAGGGCCTGGCGCAGGATTACGCGCAGGCGCACCACTGGTACCTGAAGGCCGCCGGCCAGGGCCACGCGCGCGCGCAGTTCAACCTGGGCTTGATGTTCATGGTCGGCCAGGGCGTGCGCGCCGATATCGCGCAGGCCTGGACCTGGCTGGCGATGGCCGAGCGCAACGGCTACGCCGCCGCCGGCCGCTACCTGAAAAACGCCGCAGCCCGCATGGACAGCGCCCAGCTGGCGCAGGCCCGCGAGCGGCTGGAGCTGTCGCCGGGCTGAGGTCTTTTGCCGCCCGGCGGCTCAAGTACCGCCGATTATTGCCGTAAGTTAAACGACATCCGTCACTCCGTGGCGGCCCGGAAGCCATCGGCATGCAGATCAACACCAACCTCTCCGCCCTGAACGTCCAGCGCAGCTATGCGCTGGCGGGCGAGGACATGGCTGTGCGTCTGCAAAAACTCTCCAGCGGCCAGCGCATCAACTCGGCGCGCGACGACGCGGCCGGCCTGGCCATCAGCGAGCGCATGACTTCGGGCATCAACGGCTTGAACAAGGCCAGGCAAAACATCAACGATGGCATTTCGCTACTGCAGGTGGCGGATGGCGCGGCCGGCCAGCTGCTCAATAATTTCCAGCGCATGCGCGAGCTGGCGGTGCAGGCCGCCAACGACACCAACAGCCAGAACGACCGCGCGGCCATCCAGGGCGAGGTGACGGCGCTGGCGGCGTCCAACGTGGACATCGTGGCCGGCGCCCGCTACAACAACCTCGGCCTGCTGGACGGGTCGTTCTCGCAGCAGTTGCAGATCGGCGCCGGGGCGGACCAGACGCTGGCGCTGTCGATTCCGGCGGCGCTGGTGCCGGCGGGGTACGGCAAGCAGCTGGTCAACATCGCGCCACAGCAGTCCACTGCGACCGGCACGGCGGTGCTGGGGGCGATCGGGTATGGCGATGTCGTCATCAATGGCGCGCCGGTGGGCGCGTCTTCGGCCGGCGCGCTGCCGGGGCAGAACGCGGGCAGCGCCTTCGCGGTGGCGGCCGCCATCAACGCGGCCAACGTGCGCAACGTGACGGCCAGCGCCAGCAACACCTTGTCGGGCGATGTCGGCGCCACCGGCGCGCTGGCGGGCGGCAGCTTTTCCATCAACGGCGTGAGCATCGGCGCCATCGCCGGCGCCACCGCCGCGGTCCGCGCGGCCAACGCCGCCGGCGCGAT